>CALWMT010000006.1 GCA_944382045.1 uncultured Enterocloster sp.
CGACAACAAATCCCTGGCCTGCCAGGACGACCAGATTCTTGTGGACTATCTGGATATGTGGAAGGACCTGATGGATGCAGGCGCCGCGGCAAACCCGGATGAGTACGCCCAGATTCAGACACTTGGCCAGGAGGCAGATGAGATACTGGCGCGCAATAATTAAAGCACTGGCATTTCACCCGCCGCAATATAGCGGCCCGCATTCCTTCCTGCCTCCGCGCCGACCAGATTATAGCCCTCCTGGAGGTAGTGAAATTCATCCTTCATAAGCCCTCTGGCCGCAAAGGACGCAAACTGGCGGCTCACGAGAAGCACATCCGGCTCCTCCGCCGCCAGCTTCTCCTGCGCCTGACGGATAGGAAGGTATCTCTCCGGATCATCCCGAAAGTTTCCAATCTCTATCAAAAAACATTTCTCAATTTTACAATCCTCCTGAAGCCCGCGTATCATAGCGGAGGTCCTCTGCCGGTATACCTCTGGATCTGTGCGCAGGTCTCCATCCGTACAGCCCTGGCACCACGCCATCAGGCGGTGCTCGATTTGAATGCCCTGGGCGGAAAGCCAGCTCTCGCCGCGCTTCATGCGGCGCACCGCATCCCGATAGTAGGCGCTTCCTGGAACCCACTCAGCGATAGCGGAACCGCCCTTTGCGCAGGATATGCCCACCACAGGCACATGGGTCTCCGCCACATAGGCGTTGACAAAGGCCGACACCAGAGAGCCTGTCTTCATCCCCGGCTCATATACGCCCTCCGGGTCATTTTCATCCCTTCCAAAGGGCTCTGTGAGGGGAAAGAGCCGGTCCGGAGCCGTAACAGCCCGAAACTCATATCCGGTTCCCTCCGGCACCGCCGGGGCCTCCTCTGCCCTTCCCCGGCCCGCCATATTGCTCTGTCCCATAAATAAAATCAGATCTGCCTTTTCTATCTTCATTCTTTCATTCATCCGCGGTTCTCAATCTCCATAATCATCCCCACCCGGCGTGCGTGGCGTCCGCCCTGGAATTCGGCGTCCAGCCAGGCCTCGGTGATCATCTTAGCCAGCTCGCTGCCCACCACCCGGGCACCGAAGGCCAGCACATTTGTGTTGTTGTGCTCCCTGGAGAGCTTGGCCGTGTAGGGCTCGCTGCACACACAGGCCCGGATTCCCTTCACCTTGTTGGCAGCCAGGGAAATTCCCACTCCTGTGCCGCAGATGACAATGCCCAGATCGGCTTCCCCTCCGGCCACGGCCCGGCCTACCTTTTCCCCGTATACCGGGTAATCACAGCTCTCCGTGGAGTTTGTCCCCAGATCCAGGACCTCATAGCCCTTTTCCTCCACAAACTCCTTGATAATGTTCTTTAGCTCAATGGCGGTGTGGTCATTTCCCATAGCGATTTTCATATGTTCTGTCTCCTTTTCTCATTCTCCAGTTCCAAAAAATGCCTGTATCCGGTCCAGCCGGGAGCTCATGGACAGAAGCAGCAGATCCGCAGCGGTAAGCGCCGCCATAGCCTCCACCACCACCACAGCCCGGGGCACAATAATCGGGTCGTGGCGGCCTCTTATCTCGATCTCCTGCTCCCTGCCGAAGCGATCCACTGTGTGCTGGGGCCGGGCGATGGACGGGGTGGGCTTAAATGCCGCCCGAAAGATCACCGGGCTGCCGTCGCTGATGCCCCCCAGGGTTCCCCCGGCATGGTTGGTCCTCTTTACCGCAGCCGGGGAGGCGCCCCCCCTCCCCGCAGCTGCAAAGGCATCATTGTTCTCCGAGCCCCGCATGGCCGCCGCGCCAAATCCGGAGCCTATTTCAAAGCCCTTCACCGCGCCGATGGAGAGAATGGCCTTCGCCAGATTGGCGTCCAGCTTCTCGAACACCGGCTCCCCGATGCCCGCAGGAAGCCCCTCGATGACGCACTCCACCACGCCCCCCGAGGAGTCCTTCTCCGCCATCAGCTGCTCCAGATAGGCCTCTGCCTCCAGGGCCGCCCGGGCGTCCGGCATATAGAGGCGGTTTTTGTCCCGCTCCGCCAGGTCCATGCGCTCCGTGGCTATCTCGATAGGCCCGATGGAACGCGTGTAGGCATACACCCGGATGCCCAGGCTTTCCAGAAGCTTGGCGGCAACCGCCCCTCCGGCTACCCTGCCCGCGGTCTCCCTCCCTGAGGAGCGGCCGCCGCCCCGGTAGTCCCGGAATCCATACTTCTGATCGAAGGTATAGTCCGCATGGCCCGGCCGGTACACGTCCATAATGTTTCCATAGTCCTTGGATCTCTGATCCTTGTTGCGCACCTCCAGGGCGATGGGCGTGCCTGTGGTCTTACCCTCGAAGACGCCGGAGAGGATCTCTACCTGATCCCCCTCCTGTCTGGCTGTGGTAAACTTGCTCTGCCCAGGCTTTCTCCGATCCAGATAAGCCTGGATGTCCTCCTCCGACAGGGGCAGCCCTGCCGGACAGCCGTCCACCACAGCTCCGATTCCCTTTCCATGGGACTCTCCCCATGTTGTCACTCTGAAAATTGTCCCATAGCTGGAACCCGCCATATGCTAACGCTCCTCTCAGTCTATTGCCTCAGTCCCCGATTTTCGCGATGGTACAGCAATTGGGCTCGTTCACCTTCACGCTGCGCCCGCTCATCACCAAAAGTCCCTTTTCATAATCCACCTTAAAGAAGGTGATGGTGCCGCTGTCGTGATTCAGGGAGGCGATGTGCTGGGAATCCGGGAACACCGCAATGTCCTTGGGATACTCCCCGCTGATGGGAAGGCAGCAGAGCATGGTGAGAAGTCCCGTCTCCTCGTCCCTGCGGAATACACTGATGGTATTCTCTCCTGCATTGGAGCAGTAGATATATTTCTGATCCCAGGAAAGCCGCATAGCACAGGCCACCGTCATATTCCCCGGATTCTTGGTGGAGGTAGTGGAAATGGTCTGAATCTTCTCAATCACCGGAGCACGGTCCCCCGTCTGATAGGTATATACGTCAATGGCGTTCTTCAGCTCATACATCAGGTAAATAAAGCGGCCGTCCGCGCTGAAGCGGAAGTGTCTGGGCGCAGACTCCAGCTCACAGCGGATGGCATCCACCTGCACAAGCTTCCTCTCCTTATCATTAAAGCGATAGATTTTCACCTGATCGATGCCATTGTCCACGGAGAGCACATACTTACCATCGGGCATCCGGCGGGTGCAGGTCACATGAGGGCGGAAATTGCGCTCCGCCACGCTGCCGTATCCCTTGTCAAATACGCCGTCCACAATCTCACCCACGGAGCCGTCCTTGTTGAGGCTCAAAACCGTGGCCTTTCCGTCGTGATAGCCGGAGACAAACACATACTTGTCCTCCAGGTCCGTACACAGATGGCAGCCCCTCATGCCCCGGATGGACGCGCTGTTCAGCCTCGCCAGGCTTCCGTTCTCCAGGATGCGGAAGGAGACAACCCCCTCGTCCGCTATGGAGTACAGCGTCTTCCCATCACTGGACGCGATCACATAGGAGGAATTATTTACCTCCATCTCACAGCGCTCCTTAAAAATGCCCTTTTCCACGTCCACATCGTAAACCGTGATCCCCTTGGCGTTTCCCGTGTAGGAATAGGAGCCTACATATGCCATATATTTGCCTTTCATGCCCTTTTTGTACCTCCCTGCGTTTCAATTTTGGCTTAAGCACATCATAGCATAATTTCCTATATTTGTTAAGCCTGAAGTTGCCCCGAACGATTTTCAAAAAGGTGTTGACATCTGATTTATATCATGTATAATGTAAATCGCCTTGTTTATTATTACTAAACTTTTTGCTTATTTTTACAATCAGTCAGTATTTGTAAACTTTATGTTAAGTATTACGGAGAGGGAGGAATTTTATGGATATCGGAAACCGGTTAAAGGACCTGCGGGTTTTAAAGGGCCTCACCCAGGAGGAGCTTGCCGACCGGGCGGAGCTGTCCAAGGGATTCATTTCCCAGGTAGAGCGCAATCTGACCTCCCCCTCCATCGCCACCCTGATGGATATCCTCCAGTGCCTGGGACTGACCATCGGCGAGTTTTTCAATGAGGAGCCTGAGGAGCAGATTGTATTCGGCCATCAGGACTACTTTGAGAAGGTTGACAACGAGTTAAACAATACGATCAAGTGGATTATCCCCAATGCCCAGAAGCACATCATGGAGCCCATCCTCCTGACCCTCCAGGCTGCGGGATCCACCTATCCGGATAATCCCCACGAGGGGGAGGAATTCGGCTACGTGCTGTCCGGCTCCATCTCCATCCATCTGGGGAACCGGATCTACCGTGCCAAAAAGGGAGAGTCCTTTTACTTCATCCCGGACAAGAAGCACTTTCTAACCACAAAAAGCGGGGCGGTTGTCCTCTGGGTCAGCTCGCCGCCAAGCTTCTAATGACAAAGGAGAACGATGCCATGAGCCAGCCACTTATCGATTTGCAGCACATTTTTAAAAGCTTTGACGGGGAACTGGTCCTAGACGACCTGGACCTCTCCATCGAGGAGAACAGCTTTGTGACCCTCCTTGGCCCCAGCGGATGCGGCAAGACCACTACGCTGCGCATTCTCGGCGGCTTTACCATGCCGGACAAGGGCCAGGTTTTCTTCGAGGGGAAGGACATCACCCAGGTTCCGCCCAACAAGCGGCCGTTAAATACCGTATTTCAAAAGTACGCCCTCTTTCCCCACATGAATATTGCGGAAAATATTGCCTTTGGCCTGAAAATCAAGAACAAGCCCAAGGCCTACATTGACGACAAGATCAAATATGCCCTGAAGCTGGTCAATCTCTCCGGCTATGAAAACCGGGACGTGGCCTCCCTCTCCGGCGGACAGCAGCAGCGGATCGCCATCGCCCGGGCCATTGTGAACGAGCCCCGCGTGCTCCTCTTGGACGAGCCCCTGGGCGCCCTGGATCTGAAGCTGCGCCAGGACATGCAGTATGAGCTCATACGGCTGAAAAATGAGCTGGGCATCACCTTTGTCTACGTGACCCACGACCAGGAGGAGGCCCTGACCATGTCCGATACCATTGTCGTTATGAACCAGGGCTACATCCAGCAGATGGGCTCCCCGGAGCAGATCTACAATGAGCCGGAGAACGCCTTTGTGGCCGACTTCATCGGGGAGAGCAATATCGTGAGCGGCACCATGATACGGGACGAGCTGGTGGAGATCTTCGGCGCCAGGTTCGCCTGTGTGGACAAGGGCTTTGGAAACAACAAGCCGGTGGACGTGGTCATCCGGCCCGAGGACATCGATCTGACTGCACCGGAGCAGGGCACCCTGACAGGCATTGTGACCCACCTGATTTTCAAGGGCGTCCACTACGAGATGGAGGTAACCACCCCCGACGGCTTTGAGTGGCTGGTCCACTCCACGGACATGTTCCCTGTGGGGCAGAAGGTGGGCATCCACGTGGATCCCTTTGACATCCAGATTATGAACAAGCCGGCCTCCGAGGACGAAGAAGCCCTGGGAGTGGGCGAATAAAAAGGAGGCTTCTCTCATGAACCAAGCAGAAAAACGCGCCATCCTGGGGCGGGCGCTTCTGTCCGGTCCCTATCTCATATGGATGACCGGCTTTATCCTCATTCCCCTGGCCATTATCCTCTGGTACGGCCTGACGAACGGCGAGGGCGCTTTTACCCTGGCAAATGTGATCTCCATCGCGGATCCGGACCACGCCAAGGCACTGTGGCTCTCCCTGGGACTCTCCCTGGTGAGCACCGCCATCTGCCTGGGGCTTGCCTACCCCCTGGCCATGATCCTTCGGGGAAGGAAGGCGGTGGCCGGCGGCTTCATCGTATTTATATTCATCCTCCCCATGTGGATGAATTTCCTGCTGCGGACCATGGCCTGGCAGACCCTTCTGGAGAAGAACGGCGTGATCAACGGCATTCTCTCCTTTCTCGGCCTGCCCGCCCAGTCCCTGATCAATACGCCGGGGGCCATCATCCTGGGCATGGTCTACAATTTCCTGCCCTTCATGGTGCTCCCCATCTACAACGTGCTGTCCAAGATTGACGACAGCATCATTGAGGCCGCCATGGATCTGGGGGCCAGCGGCTTTGAACGCCTTATAAAAATCTGGCTGCCCTTAAGCCTTCCGGGAATTATCAGCGGCATCACCATGGTGTTCGTTCCCTCCCTCACCACCTTTGTCATCTCCGATCTGCTGGGCGGGAGCAAGATCCTCCTCATTGGAAATGTCATCGAGCAGGAGTTCACCCGGGGGAGCAACTGGCATCTGGGCGGCGGCCTGTCCCTGGTGCTCATGGTCTTCATATTGATCAGCATGGCCATGATCGCCAAATACGACAAGAACGGGGAGGGGAATGCATTCTGATGAAAAAGAGCACGCGGATCCTGCGCAGGATCGTTTCCGACTTTTATATGGTAATCATTTTGATTTTCCTCTACGCCCCCATCCTCACCATGATGGTCCTGTCCTTCAATGCATCCAAGTCCAGGACCCAGTGGGGCGGATTTACCCTGGAGTGGTATGCCCAGATGTTCGACAGCCGCTCCATCATGAGCGCTCTGTCCACCACCCTGACCGTGGCCTTTGCCTCCGCCCTCATCGCCACCATTATCGGCACTGCGGCGGCCATTGCCATCCAGCGCATGCGGCCCGGTCCCCGGACCTTTGTCATGGGCGTCACCAACATCCCCATGCTGAACGCGGATATTGTGACCGGCATCTCCCTGATGCTCTCCTTTATCGCCTTCGGCATCTCCCTGGGCTTTGAGACAGTGCTCATTGCCCACATCACCTTCAATATCCCCTACGTGATATTGAGCGTGATGCCCAAGCTCAAGCAGACCGACCGGTCCACCTACGAGGCCGCCCTGGATCTGGGGGCTTCCCCCATGCAGGCCTTCTTCAAGGTGACCTTCCCGGACATCCTGCCAGGGGTGCTCTCCGGCTTCCTCCTGGCCTTCACCATGTCCCTGGATGATTTTATCATCACCCACTTTACCAAGGGGGCAGGCATCAACACGCTGTCCACCCTGATTTACAGCGAGGTCCGGCGGGGCATCCGGCCCTCCATGTACGCCCTGTCCACCCTGATTTTCCTTGTGGTGCTGGTCCTTCTCATCATCGTGAACTTCCGGCCCGAGAAAAAGAAGCAGCCGTCCCATGCGGCTGCAAAGAAAACATGAAAAGGAGTATGAAAAGCAAATGAAAAAGCACACGATTTCCCTTATGACCGGCATTTCCCTCACCGCCGCAGCCCTTGCCCTGGGGCTTTCCGGCTGCGGGGCCTCCGCTTCCGGCGGATCCGACGACAATTCCCTCTATGTCTACAACTGGGGCGAGTATATCGACGAGTCCGTTATCGACCAGTTTGAGGAGGAGACCGGCATCTCCGTGGTCTACGACGTATTCGAGACCAATGAGGAGATGTACCCGGTCATCGAGGCCGGAGCCGTCAAGTACGACGTGGTCTGTCCCTCCGACTATATGATCCAGAAGATGCAGGAAAATGGCCTTCTGGCGGAGATTAATTTTGACAACATCCCCAACTACAGCCAGATTGGCCAGGAGTACAGGGATATGTCCGAGGCCTTTGATCCGGGCAACAAATATTCCGTCCCCTACTGCTGGGGCACCATGGGCATCCTCTACAACACCAAGCGCCTGGAGGAGCTGGGCGTGCCCGCCCCCACCAAGTGGGCGGATCTGTGGGACGAGCGCTTAAGCGGTGAGATCCTCATGCAGAACAGCGTGCGGGACACCTTTACCGCTGCCTTAAAGATGTTGGGATACTCCTTAAATTCCACCAATGAGGAGGAGCTTGCCCAGGCCCGGGATCTCCTCATCGAGCAGAAGCCCCTGGTCCAGGCCTATGTCATCGATCAGGTCCGGGATAAGATGATTGGCGGCGAGGCCGCTGTGGCCATGATCTACTCCGGCGAGATGCTCTACATCCAGGACTCCGTGGCCGAGCAGGGCCTAGACTACACCCTGGAGTACATCATCCCCGAGGAGGGCACCAACTACTGGCTGGATTCCTGGGTAATCCCCGCCAACGCGGAGCACAAGGAGAACGCGGAGAAATGGATTGACTTCCTCTGCCGCCCGGATATCGCCAAGAAAAATTTTGACTACATCACCTACCCCACCCCCAACACCGGCGCCTACGAGATGCTGGACGACGACTTAAAGAACAACACCGCTCTCTTCCCGGACTTAAGCAAGCTCACCAACTGCGAGACCATCAAGTACCTGGGGGATGACGTGGACGCCATTTATAATGATATGTGGAAGGAAATTAAGGCGGAGTAATCTCCGTCCGGACGCCCTGGAGCCCGCGCTCCGGGGCGCTTTGTTTTAATCCGGGAAAGGTTCTTTGCCCCGCGCACTTACCATTTGTAAAATACCCCTGATTCTGCTACAATGGATATATCAGCGATTCAGCAAGGAGGGTTATTTTTGAAAATACAGGAATCAGCAGAAAATTATCTGGAAACCATCTATATGCTCAGCCTGGAGCACCCCTATGTGCGCTCCATTGATATCGCCACCGAGCTGAGCTTTTCCAAGCCCAGCGTCAGCGTGGCCATGAAAAATCTCCGGGAGAACGGCTATATCCGCATGGACGATCAGGGCCACATCACCCTGACAGAATCCGGCATGGAGATCGCCAACACCATGTATGAGCGCCATGTGATGCTCACCAACTGGCTCATCTATCTGGGAGTGAATCCCAAGACTGCGGCGGCGGACGCCTGCCGCATGGAGCATGTGGTGAGCGCAGAGAGCTTTGCGGCCATCAAGAAGCACATCACCCAGGGGCACGAGCTGCCGGAGGCAGCGAAAGAGAGCTAAGAGGCTGCGCCCCACACGCCTGGCGGCGTCAATCACAGCCACAGGCAGCTTACAGAAGGAGGATATTGCTTATGTTAAGGGATCTTGTTAAAACCTGCCGCTCCTACCGCCGTTTCTATCAGGACGTGCCCATTCCCCTGGAGGATCTGCGGGATATGGCGGACACCGCCCGGCTCACCGCATCCGCCGCCAATGCCCAGGCCCTGCGCTTTCGCATTGTCACGGATGAGACGGAGAAGGACAGCGTATTTGCAGCCATCAACTGGGCTGCCGCTCTGAAGGACTGGGATGGACCTGAGGAGGGTGAACGGCCCAGCGCTTACATCGTTATCGCCTGCGACTTATCTGTGGGAAAGAATAAGCAGTGGGATGACGGCATTGCTGCCCAGACCATCATGCTCTCCGCCGTGGAGAAGGGCTTTGGAGGCTGCATGATCGGGAGCTGCCGCCGGGAGGACATTGCCAGAGCGCTTGGCATTGACACGGACGCCTACTCCATCGATCTGGTTCTGGCGCTGGGCAAGCCCAAGGAAAAGGTAGTGCTCGTGCCCGTTGGCGGGGACGGATCCACCACCTATTACAGGGATGAGGAAGGGACGCACTACGTGCCCAAGAGGAGCCTGGAGGACGTGCTGCTGTAGACCCCCGTCTATTTGGAGGAGGTGTAAACATCTATGAATAGGGCTGTGCGCAAACGGCTGCCCATAGGAATTGAAAATTTCTGCAAAATCCGCACGGAAGGATTTTACTATATTGATAAGACCGCTATGATCCGCGATCTCCTCGATAAATGGAGCGAGGTAAATCTTTTTACCCGGCCCAGACGCTTCGGCAAATCTCTGAATATGAGCATGCTGAAAAGCTTTTTTGAAATTGGCTGTGACCAAACGCTGTTCGATGGGCTGTGCATTGCAAAGGAAACCGCCCTCTGTGAAAAATATATGGGGAAATTCCCGGTCATTTCCATCAGCTTAAAGGATATAAACGGCGCGGATTATCCGTCTGCCCGGGCCCTTCTGTGCTCCGTTATCGGAAATGAAGCCCTCCGCTTTTACTCCCTTCTAAAAGACAGCGAAAGGCTGAATGCGGTCGAGCGGCGGCAGTACGAACAGCTTATATCAATCGATCAAGGCAGCAGCGAAAGCTTTGTCATGCCGGATTCCGTGCTCACGAGGAGCCTGAAAACCCTGTCTGTGCTGCTGGAAAAGCATTATGGCAGGAAGGTCATCATCCTGATTGATGAATATGATGTGCCGTTAGCCAAGGCAAATGAACAGGGCTTCTACAACGAGATGATTCTTCTGCTGCGCAGCCTGTTTGAGCAGGCGTTAAAAAGCAACGACAGCCTCTACTTCGCTGTACTGACTGGCTGCCTGCACATTGCCAAGGAGAGCATATTTACCGGACTGAACAATCCCAAAATCCTGTCCATCACAACGGTCCGCTTTGACGAATATTTTGGCTTTACCGACCAGGAAGTACGGGATCTGCTGGCCTACTACGGGCTGGAGGATAAATACGAAGCAATCAAAGACTGGTATGACGGATACCGATTTGGAAATACGGATGTATACTGCCCATGGGATGTCATCAGCTACTGCGACGAGCTGATGGATGATCCTTCTGCGGCGCCAAAGGATTACTGGTCAAACACCAGCGGAAACGCGGCTGTACAGCATTTTATCGAAAAGACTGGCTGCGGCCTGTCCTCTGCGGAGCTGGAGGCTCTAACCGCCGGGGAAACCGTGCTGAAGGAAATCCACGAGGATCTCACCTACAACCGGCTGTACGACTCGATGGATAATCTCTGGAGCGTGCTGTTCATGACCGGCTACCTGACTTACCGCGGAAGGCCGGATGGGAAGCTTTTCCAGCTGGCGATTCCCAACCGGGAGATCCGTAATATTTTTACGGCACAAATTATGACATTATTTAAGTCGAATATTGCAGGCGACGGCGAAAGCCTCCGCGCCTTCTGCGATGCTCTGGAGGCTGGCCGCGGGGCAGATGTGGAACAGCTTTTTACCGCTTACCTGGGCAAAACCATCAGCATCCGCGATACCTTTGTCAAAAAGCCTACCAAGGAGAATTTTTACCACGGAATTCTGCTGGGCATACTGGGGTACAAAAACGAATGGTATGTGCAGTCAAATAAAGAAGCCGGCGGCGGATACAGCGACATCCTCATCCGCATAGACAGCGAAAGCACCGGCATCATCATAGAGGTAAAATATGCCGAAAAAGGCCAGCTTGATTCCGTCTGCCAGGAGGCCCTAAAACAGATTCGCGCCCGCGGATATGCGGACGCGCTGAAGGAAGAGGGCTATAACAAAATTCTTAAATATGCCATCGCCTGTTATCAGAAGAAGTGCAGGGTTGCGGTGGAGGAATAGCCCTCTTATCACTCCAAAATATGCTCCATCCCCTGGCTCATAATCGTCTTCACATGCCCGTCCGCCAGAGAGTAGAACACCGCTCTCCCGTCCCGGCGGCTCTTCACCAGCTGGTTCTGCTTTAAGATGCGCAGCTGGTGGGAGATGGCGGACTGGTTCATGTTTAAAAGCTGGGCGATGTCGCAGACGCACATCTCCGACTCGGAGAGCACATACAGTATCTTAATCCGTGTGGAATCCCCGAACACCTTGAACACCTCCGCCAGGTCATAGAGCACATCCTCGTCCGGCATCTTATCCCGCACAGTCCTTACCACGTCCTCGTGGACCTGATAAAAATCACAGCATTCTACGTCGTTTAAGGCCATGGGCCGCACCTCCCTACTCATTGCACCGCAGAATATCCTGATAAAATGCATCCAGCTCCCGCTGGGAGTCAAACACCGCCACATACATCTGGTTGCCCATGGCCTCGGCCAGCACGTCGGGAATCCGGTTCACCATCTTGATGTGGGAGCCGTATTTGTCCAGAATGTCCTTGTGGCTCATGACAAAGTCCTTGCCGTCCCGGCGGCCCGCAAAAGCGCAGTATGCGTTCTCGCCCACGGGCATGGTAGAGCGGTCAAATGCCACCATATCCGCCCAAATCTTATACACATCCGTATTGTGGGCAAAGTCAATCATATCCGGGGTAAAGCCGCCGCAGGGGCGCATATTCACCTCCAGCGCCACCAAATCGCCTTTTCTTCCCAGCCCCTCCTGGTCCTTTGTCAGGCGGAAGAACTCAAAATGTACAAAGCGGCTCCTTACGCCGAAGCTCTTCACCGTAGCCCGGCCCGCCAGCCGCGTATCATTGGGCAGGTTCTTTAGAATATAGTAAATAGAATTGTCCTTATTATTTACAATATCCATGATGGACATGGGGGTAACATTTCCTGTCTCAAACATAGGCTCCCCGTTGGAGTCGATAATGGCGTCGTAGGAGTTCACCTCCCCGTTGACAAACTCCTCCATAATATAGGGGGTATCCGGCCACTTGAGCTCAAAAAAGCGCTCCATCTCCTGGTCGTCCTTAATCTTGAAGGTGTGGGAGGCCCCCACGCCGTTGTCCGGCTTGGCCACAATAGGGTAGCCCACCTTTCCGGCAAATTCCAGGCAGCCCTCCAGGTCGTCCACCAGATGGTAGCGCGCCACCGGGATTCCCGCCCGTTTGTAGTATTCCTTCATCTTGGACTTATACTTGATGTGGGGAATATCCGCAGCCTGAAAGCCCGTAGTGATATTGAAATCCGTCCGCAGCCTGGCGTCCCGCTCCAGCCAGTACTCGTTGTTGGACTCCAGCCAGTCAATGCGGCCGTGCTTGTAGATTAGAAATGCCACTGCCCGGTAGACCTGGTCGTCATTTTCCAGGTTGTCCACCTTATAATATTCATTCAGGCTGTTCTTTAAATCATCGGAGAGCTCGTCATAGGGCTGATCGCCGATACCCAGCACATTTAAGCCGTTCTTCTTAAGCTCCCGGCAGAACATCCAATAATTCGTAGGAAAATTTGGTGAGATAAAGATAAAATTTTTCATACTGCTCCTCCCTTCCCGTGCGCGCTATCCCTGGTTCTTTCCCAAAAGATAGGGCATAAAATACACCGCCTGCTTATACCACCAGTCCCAATCATGGGCGCAGTCATAGCCCCAGTAGTCCACCCAGGCCTCTATCCCCTTGCTCTCCATCACCCGCTGAAGCTGTCTGGTATACTCAGGGAGCTCCCAGGGGCCCTGGCCCACGCAGAACACGGCCTTTTTTACATTGTATTTTTTCAGGTAGGGATGGTCCGGGGACATATTTTCCAGATAGTGAACCGGCGAATTCAGATAGACCAGGTCGTCCATATAGCCGCCGAAGCCGTAATCCGCAGAGTAAACTCCGCTGAGCGCCAGAAGACAGTCAAAGACATCCGGAAAGCGGAAATAAAGATTTGCCGCGTGCAGGGCACCCAGGCTGCAGCCAAAGACCATAATGCCAGGATATCCGGTCCAGCCATTGCACTCGTTGGCCAGGCTCCGCATAAATGGCGCCATCTCATCGATAATATACCGAATCCACTGCTCATGGCGCTCAATGCGCCAGCGGGGATTTCCGTTGGTATTGGACCAGGTTTCCCTGTCAATGGTGTCAATGGAAAACACCATGAGCTGGCCCTCGTCAATCCAGGGCGCCAGGGTATCCGCCATGTGAAAATTTTCAAAATCAAAAAAACGGCCGTCCTGGCAGGGGACAAAGAGCATGGGGCGGCCGCTGCGGCCGTAAACCTTGCACTCCATGTCCCGATTCAATGCCGGACTGTGCCATTTGTGGTACTGCATCTCCATACGGTTCCTCCTTTCCTCACTGCCGGTACAGCAGCGTGTTCATGAAAAAGGGAATCTGCCGCTCCCAGCTGGCCTCGCAGTGCTCACCGCCGGGAACGATGCGGCTGCTCACAAGGACGCGGCGCTCCATGAGAAGGGAGGCCATGCGGCCAAGGCTCCGAAGCATTCCGGCCCTGCCATTTATCTCCCGGGAGCCATAGTCCATATAAACCACGGTGTCCGGTCCCAGGTCCGCCCTGCGCACCAGCCGCTCCAGCTTCTCCGGGGCCACCCAGATAGAGGGGGAGAGAGCCGCCGCCCGGGAAAATACCCGGTTGAACTCCAGCACCGCGTACAGGCTCATAAGACCGCCCATGGAGCTGCCGGCAATAAAGGTGTTCTCCCGGTCTGCCAGGGTGCGGAACCGGCTGTCAATATCCTTCTTGAAGCTCCCAATCATCCACTCCATGGTCTTTCTTCCCAGCCCGGGAAAATGCCCCAGCTTCGGGTCGTCAAAGGGGAAGGGCGAATATTCCCGAAGGCGTCCATTGTCCGGGCTGTGATTGCACTCCACGGCGGCGATGAGCAGCTGGGTGCCTGTAAAATCCATATACTCCTTCATGCCCCAGCTCTTCCCGTAGGTGGCATCGGAGTCAAAAAATACATTGTGTCCGTCAAACATATAGAGGACCGGATAGCGCTTATCCGGTTCTCTGTCATAGGATTCCGGCAGGTAGAGGTAGGCCTTGCGGGCCTCCTCCCCTGTGAGCTCCGGAACCGTCACATTCCAGGTAATTACCATCCGCCCTAGTCCTCCTGGGGTGCAATTTCAATCCCCAGCTCCTTAAGCTGCTTCTCGTCCACTGCGGACGGAGCCTCAGTCATCAGGCAGGAGGCATCCTTCACCTTGGGGAAGGCAATCACATCGCGGATGCTGTCTGCCCCCACCATGAGCATAACCATGCGGTCCATGCCGTAGGCCAGGCCTGCGTGGGGCGGAACACCGTATTTAAATGCCTCCAGAAGGAAGCCGAACTGGTCATTTGCCCGCTCCTGGGTAAAGCCCAGAACCTCAAACATCTTGGACTGAATATCCGCCTGGTGGATACGGACAGAGCCGCCGCCCATCTCCACGCCGTTGAGCACGATGTCGTAGGCCTTGGCGCGGACCCGTCCCGGGTCGCTGTCAATATACTGCAAATCCTCCTCCATAGGCATGGTAAAGGGATGGTGCATGGCCACAAAGCGGCCCTCCTCCTCGGAGTATTCCAGGAGCGGGAACTCCGTCACCCAGAGGAATTTGAAATCATCCTTCTTTAACAGGTCAAGCTGCCTTGCCAGCTCCAGGCGGAGATTTCCCAGCACATCGTAAACCACCTTATTTTTATCCGCTGCAAAGAGAAGCAGGTCCCCGGGCTTTCCGTCCATAGCGGATACCAGGGCAGCCATCTCCTCCTCGGTCATGAACTTGGCAAAGGAGGACTTCACCGAGCCATCCTCGCCGATGGACGCGTAGGCAAGCCCCTTGGCGCCGAAGCCCTTGGCGTACTCCACCAGGGCGTCAATCTTCTTTCTGGGCATATGGCCCTGTCCCTCGGCGTTGATGCCCCGGACGGAGCCCCCCGCTGCCAGCGCGCTTGTAAATACGCCGAAGCCGCAGTTTTTCACCACATCGGACACATTCTTCAGCTCCATGCCAAAGCGCAGGTCAGGCTTATCGGAGCCGAAGCGGTCCATGGCCTCCTGCCAGGTCATTCTCTGGATGGGAAGGGCAATATCCACATTGCAGACCTCTTTGAAGAGCTTCTTCAACAGCCGCTCGTTTACATCCAGCACATCGTCCACATCCACAAAGGACATCTCCAGGTCAATCTGGGTAAATTCCGGCTGGCGGTCTGCCCGCAGGTCCTCGTCCCGGTAGCAGCGGGCCAGCTGGAAATACCGGTCATAGCCGGAGCACATGAGCAGCTGCTTAAAGAGCTGGGGGGACTGGGGCAGGGCGTAGAAGGAGCCCGGATGCACCCGGCTGGGCACCAGGTAGTCCCTGGCCCCCTCAGGGGTGCTCTTAATCAGAGTCGGAGCCTCAATCTCAAGGAAGCCCTCCTCCGCAAGAAATGCCCGGGTCAGGGTGGCCACCCGGCTCCTGGTCATGAGATTTCTCTGGATATCCGGCCTGCGCAGGTCCAGGTAGCGGTATTTGAGCCGCAGCTCCTCCTTGGTCTTGCTGTTCTCCTCGATGGGGAAGGGAGGCGTGGCGGACTCAGAGAGGATGCGCAGGTACTTTGCCCGCACCTCGATGGCGCCTGTGGCCAGGTTTTCATTTACCCCGCCGGAACGGGCCTCCACCCGTCCCTCCACAGCGATAACAAACTCGCTTCTGAGCTTCTCAGCCTTGGCAAAGCTCTCCTGGCCGCAGTCGCTCTCCTCAAAGATAATCTGGAGGATTCCGGACCGGTCGCGCAGGTCCACGAAAATGATTCCTCCCTTGTTTCTGCTCTTCTGAACCCACCCCATGACGGTGACGTTCTCGCCGATATTCGCGGAGGATACCTCCGTGCATCTATGGGATCTCTTCATCCCGGACATTGATTCTGCCATTGTTTGCTTTCTCCTTTTTCTATGTGTTGGCGGTTCTTTAAGGAGCCGCAGGCCTTTGGGCTGTACGAGCCAGCTGCCCTGGCCGTGCGGACACCTGCGCCGGCTTCCAGGCCGTCCGGCCCGGCCTGCCTCTACCGCTTCAATCCCTCTTTATAGAATTCCTTGAATTCCGCGTATCCATCCTTCGCAAGCTGCTCCTTCTGGAACTTCTTGTTCTTGTTCATCTGGGCTACCAGCACCTGGACACCGGCCTTCCGCTCCTCCATGGCCTCTCGGATAACCTGGGCCAGGGCCCCAGGCTCCAGCCCCTTCTCAAACAGATAGGCCTTCTTCGCGCCGGATCCAGGCACCTGGAAGCCATTGTCCAAAAGGATGGTGACAATCCGCTCAAAGCCGATGGAAAAGCCGCAGGCCGGTGTCTCCAGCCCGGTGAACTTTCCAATCATCCTGTCGTAGCGGCCGCCTCCGGCCACAGAGCCGCCAAAGCCCTCCATGGACACCTCAAAAATGGTCCCCGTATAGTAGGACATGCCCCGCACCAGGGTGGGGTCAAACTCCAGGCCGAAGCCGGTCTCTGCCACCTGGGATACTGTGTCCATGATGCCTGCCAGGTTCTCCGTCACCTGCCGGGGCATCACGCCCTCCAGCGCTTCCCCCAGACGGCGCACGCCCTGGGCATCCTTTCCCACGGAGGAGAGAAGGGCCGCGTAGCGGTCCACGCTCTCCTGGCTGCAGCCATTTTCCAGAAGCTCGGCCTTCACGCCCTCCAGGCCGATTTTATCCATCTTGTCTAAGGTAATGAATACCTGCTCCAAGCTCTCCTCTGCAAAGCCGCAGGAAAGGGCCATCCCCCGCAGGATTTCCCGGTCATTGATGCGCACGGTAAATGCATTGTCCGGGCAGATTTTCCCAAGGGCTGTGGTGGTGGCCAAAATCAGCTCGATCTCCGCCAGGGAGGTGGCGTCTCCCAGGATGTCGATGTCGCACTGGACAAACTGGCGGAAGCGTCCCTTCTGAGGCCGGTCCGCCCGCCACACGCTCCCCATCTGCAGGGCCTTGAATGGGCTCGGCAGGTTCGCCGCGTTGTTGGCATAGTACCGGGAGAGAGGCAGTGTCAAATCGTAGCGCAGGCCGCTGTCTGTCAGGTCGCTCTCGCTCTGGGCGGCCGCAAGATTCAGCTTCTCTCCTCTCTTTAAAATCTTGAAAATAAGCTTTTCGTTATCCCCGCCCTGCTTGCTGGTCAGGTTCTCAATGTGCTCCACGCAGGGGGTCTCAATCTGGGAGAAGCCGAAGCTCTTGTAGGTCTCCCGGATCTGATTCATCACATATTCCCGGATCTGCATCTCTGCCGGGGTGATATCCTTCATGCCCGTGACGGGCTTTTTCTTCAGGGCCATGTTCTGTCTCCAATCTATTTGTGGTAGTCCGGCCGCAGCGGCCGGACTGTTACCATTTATTTTAAATGACTTTTCGTATTTTGCAAGTGGTTTGGGGAAATTTGTGGTTTATACCCGCCGCCTGAACGGCTGCGTCAACTCGTAGCTCAAATCAATCAGCTTCTCAATCTCTGCATCCGGCACGCTGCCGTCCAGGCGGATGGTGAGCCATTTTTCCTTATTCATATGGTACGCCGGATGAAAGCCCTCCTGCGCCCGCAGGGCTCCGGCCAGCATGGGATCACACTTCACATTGAGAATCTCCACCACGCCTTCGCCGGGAAGGCCCAGCTTGCCGCGCCCCACCTCCATCACAAGCCCGTACCACTTGCGGCTGGCCTGGTGGCGCAGGACGGCGTTGGTATCAAACCAGGGGTAGTCCGGCTCCGTGCCGTATGCTGTTTTTACATAATCAAATACTTTCTGACGATTCATATTTACCTTTGGCCTTTCCACCATTCTTCTAATGAGACGGTTCTATCGCACTCCCCTTCACCGCCTCCAGCACCGGATACTCCCCTTCTGTTTTCCTGAGCTTCCCTTCTTCAATCATCCTCTCCATCGTGTCACGCAGCTTTTTTCTCTCCATCCCCTTCAAGGCACCATATTCTGGAACATGGAAAAGCTTGTACCGCTGGATCTTCTCGTTCTCCGCGCCCAGCAGAATATCCACCATCACCGTCACGCCGAAGCACCGGATTCGGCTCACGTGCTCCACGCAGTCCAATATACTCTGCCTTAGCTGCTGCTCCGGATCCGCTTCCTCATCTCCTGGGCACAGATCAGTGCCCGTGCTGTGCTGCGGATATGCGCTCTCACCAGGCGCCGTCTTGCTGGTCTCCGCGCCCGCGCTCCCCGGCTCAAACAGCGCCGCATATTTCTTCCACGACATGGTGTTCATGCAGCCGGTTCCGTCTGCCCGATAGTTTGTGCATCCCAGGAAAGCCGTCCCGCCCTTGGTCCGGTTTCCCTTCACAATCAGATATCCATCCGTGCACTGATCACACTTTAGAATAGACATCCTTCCGCCCCGCAGATCATTTGACAGGAAGCCGCAGATCTCCGGCTCATTGGTGCAGATGTACATGCGCAGGCCATAGGATTTTCGGTAGCGCAGCTGGAGGGGATAGCCGCAGACTGGACAGCGGTTCTGCGGGCCATTATCCGGAGGAGCTTCCTCATTCCAGGCACCCTTTAAGGAGACATTTTTGTAATCGCGTTTGATCTCCAGGAGAAACTCCGAGGGATTCTGCTGCGGCGCGATCAGGTATACCCGGTTCTTCGTCCGGGTCATAGCCACATAAAACAGCCGGCGCTCCTCCGCATAGTCAATGGATCGATCTCCCTTGATCACAAAGGCCAGAACCGGGTCGTCCTCCACCTTCGATGGAAATCCGTAGGTCTCATTTTTTCCATTAATTATGATCACATTGTCATATCCCAAGCCCTTGGAGGCATGGGCGGTCATAAAGGTGATATCAGCCTCCGGGTGCTTCATCCAGCGCAGCTTATTTCCCCGGCGGATGTATCGAAACAGGCCGGACCGCTCCAGCTGATCCCCGTCGAATCCAAACCTTCCAAGGAGCAGAACACTGCCCATTTTCCCCTCCCGCTCCTTTGCAGCATAGATGCGGATCTGTTCCAAGGCAGTCTCCACAGCCTTAGCCAGCTGGAAGAGCGCTCCCTTCTGCTGATCGTCCTTCGGCTTCTTCCGCGATCCGTCATAGGTATAAATAATCACGGGATCCTGGATATGCTTCGGCGACTCGAGCGTCTTGCGGATCTGGGAGGGATTTTTCTGAATAAAGCCGCCCGCAATATCGATGACCTCCTGAGAATTGCGGTAGGTTTTTACAATCTTTAAGAGCTTTCCATAGCCCATTTTTTCCTGAAATTTTGTGAACAGCTCCACATCTGAGCCGCTGAAGGCATAGATGGACTGCCAATCATCCCCCACAGCAATAATCTTGGCATCGCAGACCTCTGCCAGGGCTGTTGTCAGGTCGAATCTCTGCCGGGAGATATCCTGGTATTCATCCACAATGATATACCTGAAATCCAGCCGCTCCCCCTTCGCGTGCATCTCCCGAAGGATCCGGGCGGACTCGTTGATCATGTCCTCAAAATCCACCAGATGGCTGTCCATCAGATATCTCTGATACTCCAGATAGCAGCTGCGGCAGATATTCAAAAACAGGCGGGAGCGCTCATTTCGGGTGGAGTAATACATCCTGTCAAACGCGTCGATCCCATACCCATTCACCTTGAAATTGGAGATGAAGCGGCAGATCAAATTCACCAGCTTGCGGATATATCGGTTTTCCTCTGTGGACACCAGCTTCTCCATCACCTCCCTGGCGGGACGGGGCTCCATAGCAAAGCCATTTTCCGCCAAAGCCTCTGCAAGGTGCTCCCGGAGAGGCCTGCCGTCTCTATACTGGGAATAGGTACAGATAAGCCTTGTTCCATGCTTTTTGTGGAGAGCGGTTTTGTCCGCAATTGCCTGTTTATAAATGCGCAGCTGCTCTGGACTGTAGCGGCTGTTCTCCCCTGCTTCCGTGATGCCGAAATGCTCCAAATAGGCCGTTTTCCCGTTCTGTGAGATCAAAAAATCCGGCGTGTATGGTTTTCTGGCACCGGGAATATTGTACTTATATAGAGGCTCATATTCATAATCAATCTGATGCAGATACAGGAAATTAGCGATCTCTGCCTCCTCTAAGGAACGCACAATCTCATTGGAAATCGTCACTTTTTTCCCGGTCCTTCGATCCAGAATGGTCTGACTGATCTCCTCCAAATCGCTCCGCAGGGTGGAGAGGTTTGTCCTGGCTGCCTTCCTGAAAAATGTCTCCAAGTCCTTCCCCTCATAGGGTGCATCAAAGTAGGAACCAAAAAATAAAATCAAGCTGCTGACCAGGCTGTCATTTTCCAGCAGGCTATCCCTGAAAAAGTCCTGTATTACATAGTATAATTTCCCCGGATCCGCCACCTGCAGCGGTTCCGAGGACTGTCTGCGGAGGATAGAATTTCCCGCCGCGTGGAAGGTGGTCACTGGGCAGTCAATTTTCAGATCCCGGTTGATCTTCTCCTTCAATTCCTCTACCGCCTTGTTGGTAAAGGAGACCACCAAAATCTGCTTAGGATCTACTCGTTTTTTCTCCGTCAGGTACTTCACCTTTGCAGCCACTGTAGTGGTTTTTCCCGCCCCTGCACCGGCAATTACCAGACAGTAATCCTCATCTGTCAGCACCACACGCCGCTGGTCATCATCCAGCCGGATGGCCGGGTCCACCTCCGCCAGGATGTGATCCAGATACTCCTTCTCTGCCTCCATTTCCCTGGAAATATACTCCTCATTGTGGGCATCCGCTTTGCCCTCGATCCCCTCATAGAGTGCCTCTGCCCGAAGGGCTTCCTCCTCCTGCACTCCGTTTTTAGCGCAGTATTCCTGCAGCATCCCGCATTCCCGCATGAGGGAAATGCGCTCATGCATTGCAGCAAATTCCTCCAAGGCTGGCAGATATTCCCTCCTGGATAGGTATGTATTTTTGCCAAACAGCGCCTGCATCCGATTCTGGAAATCCAGAATCTGGCAGCCCTCGGGAGTCGGCGCAGCTCCCGTCTGTTTTTCTCTCAATCGATTGAATAATTTCTCCAGTACTCCCATTGATACGCCCTGTATTTCCTGAATTTTTACGATTTGTTCGGCCTCGGCACCGGGCAGAGCGTCTCCATAGCCGCTGGATACGCTCCAGCAGCGCAAAGGCTTGGCCACAGGCGGCTCTGTTCCGTTCGCAGAATGTCCTTTCCCAATAGTAACATATCCTAAATTCACTTTCAATCAAAATAGGCGCTGCAGGCTGGGCAATCAGGGATTCAATGAAATCTTTCTCAGATGCGGCGGCCTCCCCTCTTCTTCATATCCTGCCGGATCTTGTCCAGACCAGTGGTCGGAACAGACCCGCATGCGCGGAAAGCAGCTACCGTTTCACTCATCGCGCGGAAATTCAGCTCAGTGCCCGCATGGTCCGGTACATAATCCACCGCACGGTCAGCGTCAATGCCGAATCGGCCGGCTGTCTCCACGGCGTCAATATTTGCCCCCAGGAAAATAAACTCCCAGCCATAGCGTTTCTTCTGCCGCTCGATCATCTCCTTAATCCGTGCTGAGGAGTACTCACGGCTGGCATTTTCCTCGCCGTCTGTGATGATGACGAACATCACCTTATCCGCCCGGTAATCTTTGGCTGTATTTTTCTGGGCTGAGGCAATTTTGTGAATCGTCCTGCCAATGGCGTCCAGAAGTGCCGTGGAGCCGCCCACAGCATATTCCCCTGCGGTCATAGGCTTAACCGCCCGCAGATTGATGCGGTCGTGAAGCAGCTCATAGCGGTTGTCAAAGAGAACCGTGGTGATGACGCACGCGCCGTCCACCTTCCTCTGCTGAGCCAGCATGGAATTATAGCCGCCTATGGTATCGCTCTCCAGTCCGCTCATGGAACCGCTCTTGTCTAAGATGAATACCAGCTCTGTCAAATTCTTTTTCATATGGAAATCCCTCCTGTGTATTATTTGGCAGCAGTTCTGGCTGCTAACCATAGAATACAGCAGAAGGGATTTCTTTGGGTCGTCTGGGAAGCGACATATCATCCGCCTGCGCCGAGCAGGGGCAGATCATATTTGAAAAGGACCTCATTGATTTCAAAAATATCGTATCTGCCATTGATGATGAAGAACTCTACAATGACGTCAAACTTCTGGCTGTGGGACAGCGCATATCCAGCCCGCTCCAGGAGATCATCGGTCTCGTCCAAGGTCAGCTCCAGCGCGACAGCCAGGGCCAGGATCGTCCGCTTGCCGGGCATATAGCCCTTGCCGGTACGAATTTTGGAGAACAGCTTTCGATCGATATTCGCCCGTTTGTACACCTGCACATCGGTCTTTCCCTTGGCGTCAATCAGGCGGAGCAGCGCAATGTTGAAGGGCTCGTCCAATTTCTCAATCGCGGCAGCCAGGCCCCTGGGGGCGGCCTTAGGCTTAGGGGAGGAGGAGAATGACGGTGCACAGGCCGGATGCGGTGCCGATGCCGCCGGACTCTCGGCAGAGGATGTCACCATCCCGGCAGTCAGCGCGTTATACTCTGTTTCCAGCAGTTCCCGGCGGGTGAGTTGGCGGGCATCCACATAGTTTTCATCTATGTAGCTCTCCACCGCCCCAAGCAGTTCTTTGCTGACCGCGAAGGCAGCCCGGTCAAAAATCACCAGATACACCTCCATATCGTGGTCCTCGAGGAAGTCCTTGATGGCCGCGGACGCCACCTGGAGGGCTTCATCCTTGGGGTAGCCGTAAATGCCGCTGGATATCAGAGGGAATGCGATGCTCCTGCACCCGTTCTGAAGAGCCAGCTTGAGAGACTCCAGGTAAGCGGAGCGGAGCAGCTGCGCGCTCTGCTTGGCATCCCAGCGCCGATACACGGGACCGGCGGCATGGATGACAAACCGGGCCGGGAGATTAAAGCCAGGAGTGATGGCCGCCTGGCCTGTCTTTATGGGAGAAAGCTTATCACAGGCTGCCTGCAGCTTCTCAGGCCCTGCCGCCCTAAAAATCGCTCCGCAGACACCGCCTCCCATGGCGAGCTCGGTATTGGCCGCGTTGACAATGGCATCCACCTGCATCTGTGTTATATCCTGCTGAATAATTGTAAAGGGCATGCTTTTACCTCCCATCTGTTTCCGACAGCTCCTCATAGCAGTCTTCCGTCTCAAAGCACCTTCTCAGGTAATCATGGCCGCCGTCCACGCTGCACGCGCCGCATGAGCATGTCACAAAATCATGCACGCTTTTGGATTCGATAATGTCTCCGCATTTGAGACAGCGGATGCGGTTTTTTAGTATTTTCATGATGATTGCCTCCTCTTATAGTCGAATATCTTATCTCCGCTGCGGATATCCGCAGCGGCTGTCTTAGCTGTTTTCATATAGCTTTCTGTGCGCCGAATAGTGAAAATTGTTATTTATAGCCACTTCTTCCTCTTAAAATACCATCCAATCATCCAAAAATGTTCCAATACCGCTTGGTATTGAGTTTGGATAAAAGTACACCGTCTCCACATGTGTTGAAGCTATGAAACAGATTCCCAAAAGGCAAACTTCAGCCTTGACGGAAAACCTTTTTCATAAATATTTATTTACAACTCGAAATTTTTAAATTTTATCCTCAATCTATTAGCACATTCTA
>CALWMT010000007.1 GCA_944382045.1 uncultured Enterocloster sp.
TCAACGAAACTTTTCCTTACATTTTTAGAGCTTAGTGCATGTTTAAGGAGCATGTTTGAATGTAAAAAGTATTTGACATTATAGATATCTCTGCTATACTAAAATTGTAAAGAAGGTTTGACATTTAATTGCTGCAGGCACTTGCAGCAGGAAGGAGCGCGCGTATGAAAATGAATGCCATACTGGTCTGGGGATTTCTTATTTTCCTTTTTTTGCTTATCCTGCTTGATATTGCGATGATATTCTCTCTTATACGGACAGGCGACGAGAGACGGCAGTTAATCGTATTATAAGAAAAGGCACGGTGATTGACTTGAAAAACCAAATCAGGAGCAGAAGGAAGGAATTAGGCTTGTCCCAGGAAGAATTAGCAAAGAAATGCGGTGTATCCAGACAGACCGTCAATGCCATCGAGAACAATAAATACGACCCGACTCTGTCGCTTGCATTCCGCCTCGCCAGGGAGCTGGGGATGGCCGTGGATGGACTTTTTACTCCAATCGAGTAAAAGGAGGTGATTAGCGGTTGGAGCATGTCCATGACTTTTGAGAACTGAACCATTGCCCATCAAAATCTTCATCCCGTAAAACCGCTTGATATACGGGATGAAGGAACTGCTCCAACCGCCTCAGAGTCTCCGAAAATTCTAGTCCAGCTGCTTTTGCTGGTTCAAACCGCAGCCACTGCGATTTCAAAAACGGATTGCCGGCGAAGTCTCTGATACGCTCGAACGCATCCTTCTCCAGTATCCGTTCTCTGTGTTCTGCAGTATATTTAACCGCATCCTTTAGTGTCTTGCCGGCAAAGTCGAAAACACTTGACAGATAATAAATATCGAAAAAATCTTTCATCCTGCTCGTTGTTTCCATCCGCTGAAGAATGGCGTCAAGCTTCTCCGATATAGTGCTTTCTAGTGAGTATGTATAAATCTCCGGAGACTCAAAACCATCCAGGCGGGTAGAGAGACGCCTGACCATAGCATCTGGCACGATTATGTCATCGATGCCGACATCTACTGAAAACGGAACTCTGACATTGTTAATATGTCCCATAAATTCACCCATCACGGTCTTAATATTGTTCCGATCATTGGACAGGCTCCTCACCAGAAAATCCATGTCGCGTGTTGGCCTGCTGTCAAAATCCGTAAGCGTATATATAAGCATTCCCCCCTTCAGTACCAGGTTCTCCTTGTATTTCGAGTGTGAAAGCCTCCGCAGGAACTCTTCCTGAAAAAACAACTGGAGGCACATCTGATAATTGATTCCCTCTGTCTTTGCCTGATTCTTCAGCCTTGCCAATGTTGAAACCGCTCGATTTTTTACAGCCATACTCCTAGCACCTCCTGTACCTTTCCCTGTACTCTGAGTACAGCAGCATACTTGCCAAGACGGGCCTCACTGCGCTTCGGATCTGCGAGATAGCCTCGAATGGCACTGTTAAATACCTCTATATCCATTTTGTTTCTATGAGTCAGGCAATCACAGATCGTCCGTTCCCTATCATAAATCTTTACCTTTGTCCCTTCCATTTCAATCTCTGTGATTCCCACAGGGAACTTGCTCTGTCTGATAAAGTGAGGTTTTATAACAGGCCATACAATGCGGAAGCGCCGCCGGGATGAACTGTCCGGAACGGCAAGGTTCCATGCAGATGGAGTCCTTTCCGTGTATCCATAATAATCCAGTGCACTCTCCATGCAAAGAACAGCATCCTGAAACAATCCGGCTATGATAGCAATTTCAGAATAAGAATTGCCATCTATACGCTGGTAGTAGCCTCGCCGTATCTGTTCGATTTCACCATTGCGGATCAGCTGTTGCATCTTTCGATGATAGCAGCCACATTGGAGAAGTTCGCTTGTTTTAAGGATACCGCCGTGAATTTCAAACATTTTCTGCAGTTCTTTATCCATTCATTTCCTCCTCTCGTTTCAGAATTACTCATTCCCAGCCATGTTGTGAATTGCACAAATTATTTTATTATATTGTGCAGTTTACAACACTATTGTACGCCTTCAAATGAAGATTATCAAGTAGAATTCATCTGTTTCTTTTTCACTAAAGCATATGCTTCGCTATCAGAATCGCCAAAAAAGCCCCGCTCTGTTTTTCAGAACGAGGCTCTGCCTTCGCGCGTCCGCGCCTTACACATTAATCTCTGCCTTCACGCCCAGAAGCTCCTTATTCTCCTCAAGCACCGGCTTTATAACCTCCGCAAGGAATTCCTCCACCTGCTTCGGCGCACGGCCCACATAGCGGGCGGGGTCCATGGCCTTCTGCAAATCCTCCAGCGACAGGCCGAAGGAGGGGTCGGCCGCGATAAGCTCCAGGAGATTGTTGTCCAGGCCCTTCTCCTTCACATTGCGGCCCGCCTCCATAGAGAGCTGGCGGATGCGCTCGTGAAGCTCCTGCCGGTCGCCGCCTGCCTTCACCGCATCCATCATAATATTCTCCGTGGCCATAAAGGGAAGCTCCGCCATCAGGCGCTTTTCAATCACCTTGGGGTAAACCACCAGGCCGTCCACCACATTGAGGTACAAATCCAGAATTCCGTCCACAGCCAGGAAGCCCTCGGGAATGGACAGGCGCTTGTTTGCCGAGTCGTCCAGGGTTCTCTCAAACCACTGGGTAGAAGCCACCAGCATGGGGTTCATCATATCGCTCATGACAAAATCCGCCAGGGAGGCCATGCGCTCGCTGCGCATGGGGTTGCGCTTGTATGCCATGGCCGAGGAACCAATCTGATGCTTCTCAAAGGGCTCCTCCACTTCCTTTAAATGCTGAAGCAGGCGGATATCATTGGAAAATTTGTGGGCGCTCTGGGCAATGCCTGCCAGCACGCTCACCACCCGGCTGTCCACCTTCCGGGAATAGGTCTGGCCAGACACCGGATAGCAGCCGGCAAAGCCCATCCTTTCTGCAATCCGTGCGTCCAGGCGGCGGCATTTCTCATGGTCCCCGTCAAAAAGCTCTAAGAAGCTTGCCTGGGTGCCCGTGGTCCCCTTGGAGCCAAGAAGGCGCAGAGAGCCCAGCACATATTCCAAATCCTCCAGGTCCATTTTCAAATCCAGCATCCACAGGGAAGCCCTCTTTCCCACTGTGGTGGGCTGTGCAGGCTGAAAATGCGTAAAGGCCAGGGTGGGCTGGTCCTTATATTTCTCCGCAAAGGAGGCCAGCTCCGCCAGCACATTGACCAGCTTCTTTTTGACCAGCTTTAAGGCCTCCGCCATGATAATGATGTCCGTGTTGTCGCCCACGTAGCAGGAGGTGGCGCCCAAATGGATGATTCCCTTGGCCTTGGGGCACTGCACGCCGTAGGCGTAGACGTGGCTCATCACGTCGTGGCGCACTTCCTTCTCACGGGCCTTGGCCACGTCATAGTTGATGTCGTCCGCGTGCTCCTTCAGCTCCGCAATCTGCTCCTCCGTGATGGAAAGGCCCAGCTCCCGCTCCGTCTCCGCCAGAGCAATCCACAGCCGCCTCCAGGTCTTAAATTTCATATCCGGTGAAAAAATATACTGCATCTCCCTGCTGGCGTACCGCTCTGACAGAGGGCTTGTGTATCTGTCGTTCTGACTCATATCTCTTCTCCTTATCGTATAAAATAACCGCTTCCCGCAGGTATCATTTCGTGCGGGCATCATTTCGCGCGGGCATAAAAAGCGCTGCCGCGCTCCGGTTCCCGGCACAATGCTTCGGTTCCCGGGCGCGGCAGCTGCACCTCGCTCTCTCTTACTGGATTCCCAGTCTGCGGAATACCTCCTCGTAGGCCTCCTCCACATTTCCCAGGTCCCTGCGGAACCTGTCCTTGTCCAGCTTCTCGTGGGTATCCTTATCCCACAGACGGCAGGTATCCGGGGAAATCTCGTCCGCCAGAATAATCTTGCCGTGGAAGCGGCCAAACTCAATCTTGAAGTCAATCAGGTCAATGTTCAGGCTGTCGAAATACTTGATAAGCTCCTCATTCACCTTAAATGCATACTTGGTGATGTCGTCAATCTCCTCCTGGGTGGCCAGGCCCAGCGCCAGCGCATAGTAGCTGTTGATGAAGGGGTCGCCCAGGTCGTCGTTCTTGTAGCTGAACTCCAGGGTGGGGCACTTGAACTTGATGCCTTCCTCCATGCCCATCTTCTTCGCAAAGCTTCCTGCGGAATAGTTGCGGATGATTACCTCAAGGGGAACAATCTCCACCTTCTTCACTGCAGTCTCCCGGTCATTTAACTCCTCTACCAGATGGGTGGGCACGCCCTGCTCCTCCAGCTTCTTGAAAATGAAGTTGGTCATACGGTTGTTGATGGCTCCCTTGCCCACAATGGTTCCCTTCTTCTGGCCATTGAAGGCAGTCGCGTCGTCCTTATAGGAAACGATGAGCACATCCGGATCCTCGGTCGCATAGACCTTCTTTGCCTTGCCCTCGTAAAGCATCTCTTTCTTTTCCATGGGTATCCACCTGTCCCTTTCTCTTCTGTCCGGCTTCTTTTGGAGCAGGCTGCCGGCCAAATGGCTGAGCCTCACCGAAAGTCCGGTTAATTTATAAGCTGTAGTTTTCAGTGGCAATTATAATATAATATTCTCTTGAATACAAGCCGGGTAATTATTAAAATTGCTAATAAGTACCTCGCACTTCTATAATCACTGGCCTTTGTCCCTCACTGACGTTCCTCCGGCGGCATCTGTCCCTTCTCCTCTTCTCTCCGAATGCGGAAAAATAAAATCCGCATCTCATCCAATCGAATCTGGATTCCCTCCTCGGTAAACTCGCCCTCCGGTTTCACCCCTGTACCGCTCTCCGCAATCCACTCAAGAGTCAAAAGACCGCCCAGGCCATCCCTCAGGCCTTCAAGAGCCGTCTGCCCGGCCCCTGTCCGCAGAAATAAAATGAGCAGGGCCGCTGCAAGCATCCATCCCGCTGCCCTCCTGGCACGCAAAAGCCGTCTTCTCTTCCGTCCCCAGGTGCCTGCCATCCGTCTCCTTGTTCTTTTTAACCGCCGATTCCTCCGCCACCGGTAAATGCGCTGTCCCAGTGCCTGAACCATACTCCCCCTTCCCGAACAACTCCCTTAGGCTCATTATAGCGGAATCTGCGGGAAGGCGCAAGCCCCCTGGCAAGGCAGTGTTCTTTCCGCATTTCCCTGCCCTGTCAGCGCCCGCTTCCCGCATTTCTCTGGCCTATCAGCACCCGATGCCCGCCCAACGCAAAGAACCGCCATAACGCCATACCACCGGCGTTACAGCGGCCCTGTGCCAATACATATCTGCGATACGCTTACTCCTCCGAATCCCGCTTTGTCTCTTCCCTTGTGGAGTCCGTATCGTCCATGGAATCCTTCGCGTCATCCATTCCCTGCTCCACCTTGTCCTTCACCTTTTCAGCGCCGTCCTCCAAATCGTCCATCACTCCGTCGATGACGCCCTCCCGCGTCTCCCCGGTGGTGGCGGCGTTCGTGCTCTGTCCTGTGTCCATCTGGCTGTCCGAGCTGCTGCCGCAGGCCGTCAGGCAGAACACACCCATGCAGAGCGCCGTCAGAAGCAAGTATCTGATTCTTTTCATAATCGCATTCTCCTTTCGCTTACTGGGCATATTATGCGCCTGAAAGCGAAAAAATATACAGCGTGCCCGCCGGCCAAGCTGCCGTTCGTCAGCGGTAGGATTCCGCATTGGGAATCACAATATGCTGGCCGGAGCGCAGCAAATCATCTCACAGCCCCAGCACATCCATCATAGAGTACAGCCCCGGTCCCTTTCCTGCCAAAAACAGCGCGGCCTCCAGGGCTCCCTTTGCAAAAATCGACCGGGAGAACGCGGTGTGGCTCAGCGTCACAAGCTCGTCCATGCCCGCAAATATCACGTCGTGCTCTCCCACAATGGTGCCGCCCCGCACAGCGGAAATGCCGATTTCCATGGGGTCCCGCTTCTGTCTGCGGGTGCTTCGGTCATACACATAGTGGTATCCGCCGTCCATCGCACTGTTGGCCGCGTCCGCCAGGGCAATCGCCGTACCGCTGGGCGCATCCAGCTTCCGGCTGTGGTGCTTCTCCACTATCTCGATATCAAAGCCAGCCGGAGCCAGGGCCTTTGCCCCCTCCTTTACCAGCTTGAGAAGGAGGTTGACGCCCAGAGACATATTGGCCGAGCGGAGCACGGCAGAGCCCTCCGCTGTCTTCTGCACCCGCTGCAGCTGTGCCTCGGAAAGCCCTGTGGTGCAGAGAACCACCGGCGTCCCTGTGCGCCCGCAGTAATCCAGAAGGCCGTCCACTGCCGCCGCAGAGGCGAAATCCACGACCACGTCCGCCTCCTCCTTACAGTCTCCAAAGGAGGTATATACCGGATAATCTCCCCGGCCCTCACCTGTGATGTCAACTCCCGCCACAATAGATACGTCCTCCCGGCTCTCTGCCATCTCCGTCACCACCCGGCCCATGGCTCCATTGCATCCGTGCAAAATAATCCGTATCATAGCTTACCTCCGTCCTTTCCTACAAAATACCGTATGCCTCCATAGCTGCCCGAAGCCGCACCTGATTCTGGGGCTCCATCTCCGTCAAGGGCAGGCGCAGAGGACCCGCTCCCTTGCCCATCATATTCATGGCCGCCTTCACAGGAATGGGGTTCACCTCGCAGAACAGAGCCTCGATAAGGGGAATCGCCGCAAGCTGCAGCCTTGCGCTCTCCATCGCATTTCCCGCAAAGAAGGCTGCGCAGATATCATGGGTCTGCTGCGGCGCGATGTTGGAGAGAACGGAAATCACGCCCTTTCCGCCCAGAGACAAAATCGGCACAATCTGGTCATCATTTCCTGAATACAGGTCGATATTTCCGTCCGTCAGGTTCATAAGCTGGGCAATGGCAGAAAAATTCCCCGAGGCCTCCTTCACGCCCACGATATTGTCCACGTTTTTACAAAGGTCAGCAATCGTCCCAGCAGCGATGTTGACGCCGGTGCGTCCCGGAATATTGTAGAGAATCACCGGAATCCTGATTGCCTCCGCTACCGCTGCAAAATGCTTATACAGCCCCTTCTGGGTCGCTTTATTGTAATAGGGAGACACCTGGAGAACTGCGTCCGCTCCCAGCTTCTCTGCCTCCTCAGAGAGGTAGACCGCCGTCTCCGTACAGTTGGAGCCTGTGCCGGCCACCACAGGAAGGCGTCCCTTCACCTTCTCGCACACAAACCGAATCACATCCAGATGCTCCTCATGGCTCATGGTAGATGCCTCGCCGGTGGTTCCGCAGGCTATAATTGCATCCGTACCGCCGGCAATCTGCTCCTCCACAAGCTCCTCCAGCTTCTCATAGTTTACCTCTCCGTTCTCCTTAAAGGGTGTGATGAGGGCCACGCCCGCTCCTTCGAATACTGCCATGCTGCATATCTCCTTTCATCTGATTTTCGCTCCGTGCTTCTAATACAGAACCGTCCTGAACGGTTGTAAAAAAGAGAGGCTGCGGAAATGTCAGCCCCTCTTAGGTATCGCATCAATCAGCATCAATGCTCAATCTCTTCAGTAGCTCTCCATCCGCCCGGATGACAGTCACAGGATTCTTCATCCTGCGCCCAGGGAAATTCACACAGGAAAAATCTCCCTTCGGCGTCTCTCCCTTTCCCGGCCCATCTCCTGTGCCTGCCACATCCGGCTCCGGTACTGATGATTGACGCAACCTCTACTCGCATGTTGTAACTGTTCAGTTATCATTATCCTATCATCATTGTCCCCTGCTGTCAATGTTAAAATCACCTTGGCAGCAAAACTTAGCAGCAAAACCATGCAAATCCTGCCATGGGAAAAGCCGCTACACACGGTCCTCCGTCTGAATCACCGTAATCTCGTCGGCCTTCTCAGCCAGCTCCTCAGGGCACTTGGTCCCGGTGAGAATCAGCTGCGCATCTCCCTGCCTTGCCTGGTCAATCAGCATGATAAGCTCCTCGCTGGTGATAATCCCCTCGTCCAGGATTCCCAGAATCTCATCCAGAATCAGAATGTCACATTCCCCTGTGACAAGGACCTTGCGGGCAAAATTAATGCCATTGCGGATGCTGGCCCGGGCGTCCTCCTTCTCCTGGGGAGAGAGCTCCTCAAACCGAGTGCATGACTTTTCAAAGCGGAACACCTTAAACTCCGGCTCCAGCCTCTTAATTACCTCCATCTTATCCGCGTCCATAGAGCCCTTTAAAAACTGAACCATAATCACGCTCTTTCCGCTGCCCAAGGCCACAATTCCCCGTCCAATAGCGCCGGTGGTCTTGCCCCGGCCCGGTCCGCAGATAACCTGTATCAAGCTTTTGTTCATCATTTTGCACCTCTTGCATTTCTCTGTATGAATTGTGCTCATAATAGCACAGTTTCTCTAAGATTGCAAATATTTTCCATCAAAAGTCATCTAAACCGGCTCATCGTCCCCGCACTCCAGCTTGCTGATGGACACCTCGTAGGCCACCCGCTTCTCGCATTCCGTATCGCTGAGCTTCTTGGTATACTCCCTGCTTTGGACCCGTCCCCAGATGCGAACCCGGGTTCCCACTGTGAAGCCTGCCGCGTACCGGGCATTTCGTCCCCAGCTGATGCAGGGTATATAATCCGATTTCCCGTAGGGGCGGTTTACCGCTAAAAGCAGGTCCGCAATCTCCCGTCCCAGCGGAGTTTTTCGATAGATAGGCAGCTTACAGATATAGCCGTCCAGGAAAATCTGGTTTGTTTTCGTATAGTCTGTAAACTCCTCAATAAAATGAATCTCCCGCACAAAAACCGAGAGCATCAGGCGGTTTTTCACTCCCTCATGGCGGTTGTAGGAGCGGAACTGGCCAATGGCCTCCACGGTCTGTCCCCTGTAGTCCTGTGACACATCCACAAGCCGCTCCGATATCATCAGGGGAATCACATCCGCCTGCTGGCTCAAGCGGCTCACTGCCACATCTACCATGTAAAAGCCCTCACCGAAGACCTCATGGCTGAAGGAAAAATCCGACACAATCTCTCCGATTACGCTCACCTTGTTGTTTTCAATCATTTTTTCCGACATAGTACATCTCCTCTTTGTTCTTTGTTGCTTCCGGCACATAGATAGTGTATGAGGAGATTTTTAAAAATAGACCGGCAAATCCTTCGGAAGGCCCCAAAATCGTTCGACGGAATTCGAGCATAACAATTCAGGCAGGTTCGCTCCTTTTTTATAAAAGCAGGCCAGAGCATACAGGCACACATGCCTGCCGCCCTGGCCCGGCTCTTTTCGGCCGCGCAAAAATGCAGGCCGCGCTATTTCTTAAATGACGCCCTCTTGCGGAGCATAGAATCCAGAATCTTTTTGCGGATGCGCAGGCTCTTGGGCGTTACCTCCAAAAGCTCGTCCGTGTCGATAAAGTCCAGGCACTGCTCCAGGCTCATAATTCTGGGAGGCGTAAGCTTTAAGGCCTCGTCCGCGCTGGAGGACCGCGTGTTGGTCAGCTTCTTTGTCTTGCACACATTAATCTCAATGTCCTCGGACTTGGGGCTCTGTCCCACTACCATGCCGGCGTACACCTTGGTTCCCGGCCCAATGAAGAGCGCACCTCTCTCCTGGGCGTTGAACAGGCCGTAGGTGATGGCCTCACCCGCCTCATAGGCGATGAGGGAACCGGTCTGGCGGTAGGACAAATCACCCTTATACTCGCTGTAGCCGTCAAAAATCGTGTTCAGGATGCCATTTCCCTTGGTATCCGTGAGGAACTCGCCCCGGTAGCCGATAAGGCCCCTGGAGGGAATGGAAAATTCCAGCCGGGAATAACCGCCGGCCGCCTGGCTCATGCCCTGGAGAGCGCCCTTGCGGCTGGTAAGCTTCTGGATGACCACGCCGGTATACTCCTCGGGCACATCCACATAGGCAATTTCCATGGGCTCCAGCTTTCGGTTTCTCTCATCGTACTTGTAGAGAACCTCCGCCTTGCTCACCGCGAACTCATAGCCCTCCCGCCGCATATTTTCAATGAGCACCGACAGGTGCAGCTCTCCGCGCCCGGACACCTTAAAGCAGTCCGGAGAATCCGTCTCCTCCACCCTGAGGCTCACGTCGGTGTTCAGCTCCCTGAAAAGCCGGTCCCGCAGATGGCGGGAGGTAATGTATTTCCCCTCCTGTCCGGCCAAGGGGCTGTCATTTACCATAAAATACATGGCAATGGTGGGCTCGGAAATCTTCTGGAAGGGAATGGACTCCGGGTTTTCCGGGGAGCAGATGGTGTCCCCGATGTGAAGGTCCGCAATGCCGGTCACTGCCACAATGGAGCCCACCTTGGCCTCCTGAACCTCCACACGCTTCAAGCCGTCAAACTCATAGAGCTTGCCGATCTTTATTCTGTGAAATTTATCCGGGTCATGGTGGTTCACCTGAACGCACTCCTGATTCACCTTTAAGGAGCCATTGTCAATCTTCCCGATGCCGATGCGGCCCACAAACTCATTGTAGTCAATGGTGCTGATGAGCATCTGGGTGTGGGCGTCCGGGTCTCCCTCCGGCGCCGGGATATGCTTTAAAATCGTCTCAAAGAGCGGGCTCATGTCCACGCCCTCGTCCTCTAGGCTGTACTTGGCGTACCCGCCTCTGGCGGAGGCAAAGACAAAGGGGCAGTCCAGCTGCTTGTCCGATGCATCCAGGTCCATCATCAGCTCCAGAGTCTCGTCAATGACCTCCTGGGGCCGGGCCTCCGGGCGGTCAATCTTGTTGATGCACACAATCACATCCAAATCCAGCTCCAGCGCCTTCTGGAGAACAAATTTCGTCTGGGGCATGGGTCCCTCATAGGCATCCACCACCAGAATCACACCGTTCACCATCTTGAGCACGCGCTCCACCTCGCCGCCAAAGTCCGCATGGCCGGGTGTGTCAATAATATTAATCTTTACGCCTTTATAGGTCACCGCAGTGTTTTTGGAAAGAATGGTGATGCCTCTCTCCCGCTCCAGGTCGTTGGAGTCCATAACCCGCTCCTGGACCTCCTGGTTGGCGCGGAACACGCCGCTCTGGCGCAGAAGCTGGTCCACCAGAGTGGTCTTGCCGTGGTCTACGTGGGCAATAATCGCTATATTCCTTACATCTTCTCTCTTAATCTTCATTGCAGTACACTTTCCTTAATCTATAGTATCCCTTTCTAAGCTACAAGTGTATAGTATAGCATCGGCCCCGGCGTATTGCAAGACCTTGCGAAAAAATGGCATCACAAATGTTTCTTTCTAATGTGCTTTAAATAGTTCTTTTTGAAATCTCGTATATTGTCAAAGAATTCCAGCTCCGAAGCAGAGAATTTTCCTGCGTCTGCCTTCTCGGCCAAAAGCTCTACTGTGCAAATCAAGTCCGCAGCCTGAAATAATTTATAATCCACAGGCTTCACTTTACGAAACTCCACGTGTGTATATAATGTGCTGAAAACAGAAGTCAAAATTTTTGTAAGTTCAATCTGCCCATTATCGTAATAAATAATAATATGATTAAAATTGTTCCAGAATGTTTCATCGGAACGAAGAATTCCGCCAATAGATCTTGAAAGCTTTGCTGTTTGAGAAATCGCGTCAGAACATTCTTTTTTCTTAACCTTTACGCAAGTGTAGCGGATATCAAGTTTTCTGGTGAAATGAAACAGTGCATTGAAAAGACGTTTCCTATTCTTAATGAAATCATTCTCATACACTGATTCCCTGCGAATAAGAGGCCCTGTATGAACTGCGTGCTGCTCATATCCTAAATTCCGAAGATGCGTTTCGAAGGCTAAAATATTGGACGAGATATCTATGCTCTGGTCATGCAAAATCATTGCCACTATATAGTATGGGGCATGTGCCTCATACGATCCAAAATCACCGGATTCATCAATAAAAACACTGAGGATTTTTTCTGTCATATCTGTTCTTTCAAAAAATGGCGGGGAAATTCCCCGCCGCTCGGTGGACCAGGGTCTTTCGACCAGCCCAATTAGTGGCAGCCACTAATTTATTATATGGAAATTTTAAGCGATACATACAGGATTGTCAACGGGTATTTTGACAAAAACAGCACAAGCCCTCCCGCCAGACTGTCCCGCTTTTATTAAAACACCACCAGCCCCTCCGGCCCCGCGCCGTAATAAACCAGGTCCCCGGGGATTATCCTTGCCCTTCCCGCAGTGCCCTCGGTCAGCTTTTTTCCAAAGGCCTCCTCCTGCGCGATGGGAACCAGAAACTGAAAGCGCACATCCGCCTCATACACCGTATCCAGGGTATCTATCCCGGCCTGGGCCGCCAGATACTGAACCTTCCCCACATCCGCATAATCCACTGTGACCGAGAGCTTTTTGCCCAGGCGCTTTTCCATAAGCACACAGTGGGAAATCCCCTCCTTCACTGCCCCGGAATAGGCCCGCACCAGGCCCCCCGTGCCCAAAAGGGTGCCGCCGAAATACCGGGTCACCACCGCGCACACATCCGTCAGCTCCTCGCCGGCGAGCACATCGAGCATGGGCCGTCCCGCTGTCTGGGAGGGCTCCCCGTCGTCGCTGCATCGGGAATACTGTCCCCTCTCCCCCAGGATATACGCATAGCAGTGGTGCCGGGCGTCCCAATACTTTTTCCTTATCTCCTCAATAAAGGCCAAGGCCTCCTCCTCCGTGGAAACCGGCCGGATATCCGCAATAAACCGGGATTTTTTCTCCACAATCTCGCCGCTTCCGCCTGTATATACAATCCGATAGCTCTCTGTCACCTGATTCGCCCCTCTTTTTTCACAAAAATGCCGATGTACAGCGCCCCGGACGGCCGACAGCCTTCAACGTACTCCCTGCCTTTTGCCCGCCGTCCGCGCTGTTACTATCATAATATAAGCCGCTGTCGATGACAAGGATATTTTAAACCTTTTCAATTCAGGCAAAGTGGTGTATAATCTACAGAATGGAGGAATATTCCTGCGGCAAGTGGGAAAATACGGCAATTATTCGGGGCCTGTGTGCCTTAGGGCATCTATTTTTCCTGTCCCGAATCTGAAAGGAAGATTGTATGAACTACGGAGAATATGAGATTGAACGCCGGTTAAAGGCGCTTCGGTCCAAATCAGGCAAGTACGCCTCCAAGATGGCTCTCACCGTCTTCAAGGCGCTTTTTGTCCTGTTCCTTTTTCTGGCTGTTCTGGGAGCCTCCGTTGGATTTGGTATGGTGAAGGGCATTATTGACAATGCTCCTTCTGTGGATCTGATGAATATACAGCCGGACCGTTTTGCCACCACAGTGTACGATTCCGCCGGCAACCTGACCGATACCCTGGTCATGACCGGATCCAACCGGGAATCCGCTGCCTTTGATGAGCTCCCTGAAGATTTAATCAATGCCTTTGTGGCCATTGAGGACGCCCGCTTCTGGAGCCACAACGGCATCGACCTGCGCTCCATCGCCCGGGCGGTCCGGGGCGTCTTAAGCGACGACTACGCCGGCGGTGGGAGCACCATCACCCAGCAGCTCATCAAGAACAATATTTTCGCCGGCGGCATGGAGACAAGCTGGGGGGCGCGCATTGAGCGCAAGCTCCAGGAGCAGTATCTGGCGGTTCAGCTGGAAAAAAATTCCGGCATGAGCAAGGAAGATACCAAAAAAATGATTATCACCAACTATCTGAATACCATCAACCTGGGCAACAACAGCCTGGGCGTCAAGGTGGCCGCCAGGCGCTATTTCGACAAGGAGGTTTCCGACCTGACTCTGTCTGAGTGCACGGTTCTGGCCTCCATCACATCCAATCCCTCCCGCTACAACCCCATATCCCATCGGGAAGACAACGCCAGACGGCGCAGCATTGTCCTCCAGAACATGGTGGATCAGGGATACATTTCTGCGGATGAACAGGCGGAGGCGCTGGCGGATGATGTGTACGACCGGATTCAGCTGGTGGACACAGCCACCAAGGAAACCAACACCCACTACAGCTATTTTACGGACGAGCTCATCGACCAGGTGACTGAAGCGCTCATGGAGGAGCTGGACTACACGGAAAGCCAGGCCACGAACCTGCTTTACTCCGGCGGCCTGCAGATTTACACCACCCAGGATCCGGCCATCCAGGCGATTGTGGACGAGGAGGTCAACAACCCGGCCAACTACACGGTGGCCAAGTATTCCGTGGAATTCCGCCTGTCCGTCACCCACGGGGACGGGACGACGGAGCATTACTCTGAGGAGGATTTGCTGGCATTCCGCCGCACCAACCTGGGCAATCCCGGCTTTGACGGGCTGTACGCAAGCACAGAGGCTGCCCAGGCGGACATTGACCAGTACAAGGCCTGGATTTTAAAGGAGGACGACGAGATTATCGGGGAGCGCCAGAACTTCATTCTTGAGCCCCAGGTTTCCTTTGTCCTCATGGACCACCATACAGGAGAGGTGAAGGCTATAAGCGGCGGCCGGGGCGAGAAGACCGCCAGCCGCACGCTGAACCGGGCCAGCGACGTGTACCGCCAGCCAGGATCCGCCTTCAAGGTGATCTCCGCCTTTGCCCCGGCCATGGATGCCTGCGGGGCCACCCTTGGCACGGTGTACTATGATGGGCCCTACACCGTGGGCACCAAGACCTTCCGCAACTGGTGGGGAAGCAGCCGGGGCTTCACCGGCTACTCCAGCATCCGGGACGGCATCATCTACTCCATGAACGTGGTGGCAGTGCGCTGCCTGATGGAGACCGTTACGCCCCAGCTGGCCATGGAATATGCCCAAAATATGGGGATTACCTCCCTTGTTTCCGAGGACCTGGTTCCGGCCATGGCCCTGGGCGGCTTGACAAAGGGCGTGAGCAACCTGGAGCTCACCGGCGCCTACGCCTCCATCGCCAACAGCGGTACCTACATCAAGCCCAGGTTCTTTACCAAGATACTTGACCACAACGGCAAGACGCTGATTGATAATGAGCCGGACACCAAGCAGGTGCTCAAGGATTCCACGGCCTTTCTCCTGACAGATGCCATGTCTGAGTCCTTAAAGGCCAACAAAAAATATATGCGCTCCGGCATATCCCCCATCAACTCCACCAGCACCCGGGCGGCCCTCTCCAACATGTCCGCTGCGGGCAAGAGCGGAACCACCACGGACAACCGGGATATCTGGTTTGTAGGCTTTACCCCCTACTACACGGCGGGCATCTGGGGAGGCTGCGACGACAACCAGCTCCTGAGCAATAACGGCGGCACCTCCTTCCACAAGGACATCTGGCGCAAAATCATGGAGCGGGTCCATGAGGGCATGGCTGATCCTGGCTTTGCGGTTCCCGACAGTGTGGAGACCGCTCAGATATGCCGCAAGTCCGGCAAGCTGGCCGCTGCCGGGGTGTGCAGCGCAGACCCCAGGGGAAGCGCAGTATACACGGAGTACTTCGCCAAGGGCACGGTGCCCACAGAGGTCTGCGACAAGCATGTGGCTGTGACCGTATGCGCTGAGTCCGGCGGACGGGCCACGGAGTTCTGTCCCAACAAGACCTCCCGGGTGTGCATGGTGCTTCCGGAGGGCGAGACGGGAACCACCGACGACTCCTACTTCGCCATTCCCGGAACCTGTCCTCTCCATACAAACGCCTCCTCCATCATCATTCAGCCCTCCACCGGAGGCGCGGAGGGGCCGTCGGGAGGCAGCGGCCCGGGCGTCACGGTTCAGCCTGTGGGGCCCGCCTACCAGACCAACCGGCCCACCGTGGAGGAGCGCGGGCCTGGGGCCGGGCGGTGATGACCCGACCAAATAAATATAGCTTTTCAGAACATCCGATGTAAAAATAGGAACAGGTGCAGCATGCGCACATCGTTCGCGCAAACTGCACCTGCCTTTTTTCACTTTTCACTCCCCATACAGAGACGCATAATCAAAGCCCCTGTAAAGCTCCTCCACCCGCGCAAAGTATCCATCCATGTTCTCCGCAGTCAGCCGGTGCTCTCCCGCCGCCATCCACTCCACAAGCTGGTCTCCCACTGCCTCCGAGTAATGGAGCACATCCATATAATTGTCCAGATTGCAGGTGATGTCTGTCAGGTCGTCAAAGGCAAAGAGGCGTATGTTCTCCACCTCTGTGAGCAGGGAGGCCGCCAGGCGCAGGGCAGCGAGCTGGCGGCCCATATCCCCCTTGGCCGCCAGCTCGCTGTCCCAGTAAGCCACGCTGTAAGGCGGAAAGAAGCAGTAAAAGAGAATATCGGGATTGGTCCGGGCCGTGGCAATGACATTCTGCTCCAGGTTCTCACGGACCATCCGGGCATCCTCCTCTGTCAGGGGATTCTCCGCGGCAAACCGCTCGGAGGGCTCCGGATAGGTGCGAAGCACCGCCTCCCTCCCCCACTCCTTCTCCGGCGCCCAGTTCATATACTGGTCAAAGCTCATGCTCTCCTCACCCGCCCTGGTCCGCGCAAGGACGGCCTTCACATTTCCAAATATAACCTCTTTATTCCATATGTAATTCACATCGTTAAAAATATTGCTGTCCCACAGATAGTCCGGCCGCGGCGCCGTCTCATTCCAGGCATCCTTGTCCTGAATCAGAAAGCTCCCGTCCAGGCTGCGCATCACAATCCGTATCCCCGGATTGTAGGAAATGGCCCGACGCACCGCCTGGTCCACCTCCTTATAGGACGCTCCCCCAAAGGGAATCTTGATGGCCTGCACGCCGAACAGGCGGTCAAACTGGGATGCCTTAAAATTCTCCGTCATGGAGGTTCCCGTCATCACCGCGTCGTAGGTAAAATGGCGGCTGATGCCGTCGTTCTGATAGCGCTCGCTGTCAAGGGCATAGGACAGCCCCTCTGCCGGTCCGTGGAAGTGGAAAAATGGGTCCACCGCCGCCACCAGGCCGCCGAATGCCAAAAGCCCCGCAGCGGTAAGCCCCAGGGTCAGGCCCAGCCATTTCCTGCAATCCATATGCCGCCCGGAAGGGCTGCCTGTTTCCATTCTTTTCATAGGTACCTCTTCTGCTGGAGCGCGCCTGAATTTTCAAACACGCTCTGGCGTCAAAACTGAAAGTAAATAAATGTGGAGATTCCCGACAGGGACAGCACAGACCACACGAGAAGCAGGGCCGTTCCCGCCGCTGACAGGACGCTGGGCCTAAATGGACGCTCGTCCATATTTTTCCCGTTCATCACCAGGCACAGGGCCGCAGCGTAAGCCAGGGCCACAGTCATCACCCGATGGTCCGTAAAGAGCGCAGGCAGCTCCACCATGGAGAAGCTCTCGATAAAGCCTGGGCTCAGCTGCATATTGGAGAAATTTCCCATCCGTTTGAGAAATTCCACGCCCTGGCCGATGGTCTCCGCCCGGAAGAACACCCAGCCCACATTTACAAAGAGAAAGGTGCACATCCACTGAAAGGCTGGGTGAAGCCCCCTCCAGATGCCGCCCAGGGCCCGCTCCGCGCACTGGGCCAGCCCGTGAAGCAGGCCCCAGAAAATAAAGGTCCAGGCCGCTCCGTGCCAGATGCCGCTGACCAGAAAAATAATCATGATATTTATGTAGGTCCGCGCAGCTCCCTTTCTGCTTCCCCCTAGAGGGAAATAGATGTACGTCCGCAGAAACCGGGTCAGCGTCATGTGCCACCGCTTCCAGAAATCCACCGGCGACAGGGCTTTATAGGGGGAATTAAAGTTCTGGGGCAGCTCCAGATGAAACATCCTGGAAACTCCCTGGGCCATGTCGCAGTAGCCGCTGAAGTCAAAATACAGCTGGAAGGTATAAGCCAGCATGACGCAGAAGGCATCCGAGGCGCTTAAGACAGCCGTATCCCCATAGCCCCAGGACACCGCCTCGCCGAAAAACTCTGCCAGTATCACCTTCTTAAAGAGGCCAGCCGCCAGCATCCTAAGACCCTGAGCCATATAGGCTGCGTCCGGCCTGTGCCGCTTTTCCTCCCGCAGAAGAGGAAGAAACTCTCCGTGAAGAAGGATGGGGCCCATGGATATCTTTGGAAAATACACGGTGAAAACCAGGTAGTCCAAAAAGCCGTAACCGCCCGTCTCCTGCCGGTAGGAATCCACCAGCCAGGCAATCTGCTGGAAGGTAAAGAAGCTGATGCCCGCCGGAAGGAGCACCTGGGCGAAGACCCAGTCCTCCTTGAGGAGCAGGTTCAGATTGTCTATAAAGAAATTAAAATACTTGTAATAGAACAAAAGCCCCACGTTTGCCAGAATGCCGCAGGCCAGAAGCAGGCGGCTGCCGGCCTTCCCCAGCAGCAGCCGGGAGACCCGCCAGTTAAACAGCGCGCTCACCAAAAGCAAGGCCACATACCATGGATTTCCATATCCGAAAAACACGAAAGAGGCCCCGGCCAAAAACAGGCGGGCCCCCCGGTCTCTGCCCAGCCGGTAGAGTCCAAAGTAGCCGGCCAGGGTCAAAGGAAGAAACACAAATAAAAACAAATAGGAATTAAACTGCATATATTTCTCCGTCCGTTAATCGAAGCTGCCAGGATACCGCAAAGCGGGCGTGCAGATGGCGGAATGAATGGTCAAACACGCTCTAGCCCATAAACTTGGACACATAGCCCTGAACGAAAATCACCAAAACAATCAGCGGCAGAATGTAGGTCACATAAAATCTGACCCAGCGGGGGAACCGGATGCCCTGTCCCTCATTGGCCTCGGCCAGGAATTTCTCAAAGCCCCATCCATAGCGGCTGGTGCAGAACAGCAGGTAAATCACGCTGCCGATGGGCAGGATATTGTTGCTGAGGATAAAATCCTCCAGGTCCATAATCGTGCTCCCCGCGCCCAGAGGCTGGATGCCGCTCCACAGATTAAAGCCCAGCATGCAGGGCAGAGAGAGCACCGTGATAATGGGCAGATTCCAGGCAATGGCCTTCTTTGTGCTGCAGCCCGTCAGGTCCGTGGCAAAGGAAATGATATTCTGGAACACGGCAATCACAGTGGACAGCGCGGCAAAGGACATAAAGATAAAGAACAATGTCCCCCAGAATCTTCCGCCCGCCATGTGGTTAAACACATTGGGCAGCGTAATGAAAATCAGGGAGGGCCCGGAGGTGGGCTCTATGCCGTAGGCAAAGCAGGCCGGGAAGATAATCAGGCCCGCCATAAAGGCCACCGTGGTGTCTAAGAGCGTCACGCTGATGGCCTCCCCGGTCAGACGCCGCTCCTTTCCGATATAGCTTCCAAAAATCGCCAGGGCTCCGATGCCGATGCTTAAGGTGAAGAAGGATTGTCCAAGGGCCGCAAAGAATGCCTCCCCGAAGCCAGCCTCCACCATTTTCCCAAAGTCAGGCTTCAAATAAAACTCCACGCCTGGACCGCCGCCCGGCAGCGGCACAGCGTTGACTGCCAGCGCGAACAGGAGAAACAGCAGAAGCACCATCATTATCTTGGTGATGCGCTCCACCCCATTCTGCAGTCCCAGGGCGCAGATGGCAAAGCAGAGAAGAATCACGGCCAGCATGGCCGCTCCCATCACCGCCGGGTCCGCCAGCATGGCGCTGTACGCGTTCCCCACGCCCTCTGCGGTGAGGCCCGCGAAATCCCCCTTCAGGGTTTTGATGATATACACGAGGGTCCATCCGGCCACTGTGGTGTAGAACATCATCAGGAAATAATTTCCCGCCATGGCCAGATACTTTGCCAGATGCCACTTCGTCCCCTTTGGCTCCAGCACGTCAAAGGAGAGAGCCGCGCTCTTGCGGCTTGCCCGGCCCACGGAGAACTCCATGACCACAATGGGGAGCCCCAATACCAGAAGGCAGAGCAGATAAATCAGCACAAAGGCCGCCCCGCCGTATGCCCCTACAATGTAGGGGAACCTCCACACATTTCCCAGGCCGATGGCGCATCCCGCAGATATGAGGATGAAGCCCAGCCGGGAAGAAAACTTTTCTCTTTCCATACCTAATTTTCCCTTCTATTATACAAATGTCTGCCTCTGCGCGGTAAAAAAACGCCGCGCGCATAACAACAAAAGAGCCCCTCTGCGAGAGCTCTTTTGCATTTTAGCACAAATTATTTATATTCTCAATCTTTTTTGCTATAAAAGCACTTTTACCATACACTCCTTTTCCCAAAATGCCATCCCATATTTTAAGACCTTTTTCATTCCTTTTCGCCTAAGGCCCTCCTCGTACTTCCTTTCTGCAATCTGGCAAAGCGCCTCTTCGCAGCTTCTTTCCAGCTTTCCATCCTCTGCGTATTTAAGCTCAATAATAATACCAATCTTTTCCGGCGTGCAGACAGAAATATCGCTGTATCCCTCCCCCAGCTCCGCGTTGGACTGAATCAACCAATCGCTTCGGCTCTGAAGAAGCCCCAGCACCATTCCATGGTAAAAATTTTCCTTCATGTTTCTTCTCACTGCAGTATCCCTCACGCTGATGGAATCCCACAGATAATCATGCAGCAATTCTCCTATCCGTTCCGCATTTCCTGCTGGGAAAGCTTCGCAAAAGCTTGCAATACGGGACATATCTGCCCGGGTGCTTTCCCTAAACCAATCCTTCACCAAGTCAATAAACAGCCGTTTTATTTCTTTATTGGGAATCGCAAGCGCGAATCCGTCTTCCGCTGGTTTTCCCCTCTGAGTCAGATATCCCGTGGAAAAAAGCACGCTCCAAAGGTTGTCAATGGTGGTGTCAAGCTCTTTATAGGTCAGCTCCTGCTTAACCGGCTTATAAACCACTTCTCCGTCCAAAAGCCTCTCAATTTCATTCTTTGTACTTTTATCCGCTTTCCCAATAAAACGCTGGACCATCCCGTTTCCGCTGGTATTTGCCCAATAATTCTGGGGCTGGGCTTCCGGATTCGACAAGAGCTCGTCACAATAATTAATTACGTCCCACGGACAGTACACTGACACTTTTCCAAAGCAGTAGCCGTCATACCAGTCCCGGATCGTATTTTTATGGGCTTCCAATCCGTAGAACGCCAGTAATTCATCCACATCAGCCTCCGTAAAACCGAAATATTCATCATATCGGGTGTCCGCGATTGTATGAACCTTTAAATTATTAAGGCCAGTGAAAATACTCTCCTTTGAAATTCTCAGGCAGCCTGTGAGAACAGCAAAATACAGGCTGTCATTTGACTTGAGCACATTGCTGAATACATTCCGTATGAGCCCCGCCATCTCGTCGTAAAAACCTTCCTGATAGGCCTTATCCAGCGGAACGTCGTACTCATCAATCAGCACAATCACCTTCTGGCCATAATGCTTTGTGAGAAGCTGTGTCAATGTCCGCAGGCTGTCCACCAGGCTTTCATCCGCCATGGTGAATTTTCCATCCCGAACGCTTGTCAGCGCACGGTACATCTCCCTCTCACTTGGAAGGAGCGCCTCGCTCTCCGAAAGCGCATAGAACCGAAGCGCCTCATTTCCAATCACTCGCCGAAGCGCCGCGCAGGACTCCGGATAGCTTTTGCCGTCCACGCTTTTAAGGCTGATGGAAACCACAGGAAACTTGCACTGATATTTCTCACACAGTTCTTTTTCCCCCGCGATTTTTAATCCCTCAAACAACACCCTGCTTCCGCCAATCTCAAAAAAGCTTTTCAGCATGCTCATATTAAGCGATTTTCCAAACCGCCTGGGGCGGGTAAACAGATTGACCTCGCCCCAATTTTCCAGGAGCTCCGCTATAAACATGGTCTTATCCACGTAATAAAAATCATTGGTCCGGATTTTCTCGAATCCATCAATACCAATTGGAAATTTCTTTATCATAGTCAATCCCTTCTCACGCAAAATCAAACAGCGACAGCTGATTGGACTGGGGCAGATCCCCCAAAAGTCCCAGGTCCGCCATCAGGCCGCAGATGGTGCCGTTCACCTTGGTCCGGCTGCTGAAATCCTCAATGGAGAGGAAGGCCCCGTCCTTCACCGCGTCCACCACAGCGTCCGCTGCCTTGTCCCCCAGGCCGTCGATGCTGCTTAGGGAGGGCATGAGCTTCCCGTCGATAATCTGGAAATTCCTGGCCTTGGCCCGGTAGATGTCGATGGGCATAAATTCAAAGCCCCGGGCGTACATCTCCTGGACAATGCGCATATCCCGCAGGGTATCCTGCTCCTTCTTGGAGAGGGAGTCCGCCCGCTTCTTGTAGTCCGCCAGATAATACTCCAGCTTGTCCCGGCCCTGGCACATAATCTCGTAGGAGAAAGCGCTGGCCCGGATGCTGAAAAAGGCCGCGTAATAAGCCAGGGGGTAAAAAATCTTGCAGTAGGCGATGCGCCAGGCCATCATCACGTAGGCCGCGGCGTGGGCCTTGGGGAACATGTACTTAATCTTCTTGCAGGACCAGATATACCAGTCCGGCACATCATGGGCCTTCATCTCCGCCTCCCACTCCGGCTTCAACCCCTTGCCCTTGCGCACGCTCTCCATGATGGTAAAAGAGAGTCCCTGCTCCAGCCCTCTGGAAATCAGGTAAATCATAATGTCGTCACGGGTACAGATGGCGGTCTGAATGGTGGCCTTTCCCTCCTGGATGAGTGTCTGGGCATTTCCCAGCCACACGTCCGTTCCGTGGGCCAGTCCGGCAATCCGCACCAGGTCAGAGAAATACTTGGGCTTGGTGTCCAGAAGCATCTGCATAGCGAAATCCGTGCCGAACTCCGGCACGCCCAGGGCCCCCAGAGGACAGCCCCCGATGTCGTCCGGCGTGATGCCCAGGGCCTCCGTGCTCTGAAACAGGCTCATAACCTCCTTGCTGTCCAGGGGGATGTCCTTTACCGGGTCAATGCCCGTCAAATCCTGAAGCATACGAATCATGGTGGGATCATCGTGTCCCAGAATATCCAGCTTTAACAGGTTGTGGTCAATAGAATGGTAATCAAAATGGGTGGTCACCGTGGAGGTGGTCATATCATTGGCCGGGTGCTGCACCGGGGTAAAGGAATAAATCTCCTCCCCCAGCGGGAGGACGATGATGCCGCCCGGGTGCTGTCCCGTGGTCCGCCGCACCCCCACGCAGCCCTGGACAATGCGGTTAATCTCGCAGTTTCTCTTTCTCGTTCCCCTCTCCTCGTAGTATTTCTTCACATAGCCGTAGGCGGTCTTGTCCGCCAGGGTGCCGATGGTCCCCGCCCGGAAGGTCTGGCCCTTGCCGAAAATGACCTCCGTATAGTCGTGGGCCTTGCTCTGGTACTCGCCGGAGAAATTCAGGTCAATATCCGGCTCCTTGTCCCCCTTAAAGCCCAGGAAGGTCTCAAAGGGGATGTCAAAGCCGTCCTTCTCCAGGGGCGTGCCGCAGACCGGGCAGAGCTTGTCCGGCATATCGCAGCCCGCCATGCCGGAGAATTTTTTTACCTCCTCGGAGTCAAAGTCATAGTAGCGGCACTTTGGACAGTGATAGTGGGGGCTTAAGGGATTCACCTCGGTGATTCCCGCCATGGTGGCCACAAAGGAGGAGCCCACAGAGCCCCGGGAGCCCACCAGATAGCCGTCCTCATTGGACTTCCACACCAGCTTCTGGGCGATAATATACATCACGGCAAAGCCATTTGTGATGATGGAGTGGAGCTCCTTTTCCAGCCGGTCCACCACAATCTGGGGCAGATTCTCCCCGTACATCTCGTGGGCCCGGTCGTAGCAGATTTTTGTCAGGGTCTTGTCCGAATCCTCAATCACCGGCGGGCACTTGTCCGGCCGCACCGGAGAAATCCGCTCGCACATATCCGCAATCTTGCGGGTGTTCGCCACCACCACCTCATAGGCCTTGTCCGGCCCCAGGTAGGCAAACTCCTCTAACATCTCCTCGGTGGTGCGCAGGTACAGGGGCGCCTGCTCGTCCGAGTCTTTAAAGCCCTGGCCCGCCATGATAATCCGGCGGTACACCTCGTCCTGAGGATCCAGAAAATGCACGTCGCAGGTAGCGCACACCGGCTTAT
>CALWMT010000008.1 GCA_944382045.1 uncultured Enterocloster sp.
TCAGGCGGCAGTAGCGGCCAAGACGCTTTGCATACTCCCGGATGGCCTCCTCCAGATACCGCTCCTTGATCCTTCCCACAGTGAGCAGCGTGATTCTCATGACGGGAACTCCAGAATCATATCGTACCACACTGCGCCCCCGTGAACAGATGCGGACACCCCCAGATTCACATAGCCAAATTTCTGATAATATCCGATCAAGCGGTCCTTGCAGGTCAGGATCAGTCCCCGCCTTCCCTGCTCTCTGGCGCGCCGGATCATCTCCTCCATCAGCCGGGAGGCAATCCCCTGATGGCGGAATTCCTCCACCACATCCAAGCCAAAAATACTCTGATATGCCCCATCAGGATTATGTAAGCCCGCATCCTCGAACATGTCGTCCGTGATCGTCCGCTGGTCTGTCACCGCCCCATTGATAAAGCCGATCACACGGCCCCCTGTCTCCGCCACAAGGAAGCTCTCAGGAAATGCAGCAATCCGCTCCCGCAGGCTCCTTTCATCCGCTGCCTCCGCAGCGGGAAAGCAGGCGGCCTCCACAGCCGCTGTCTGGGCCAGGTCATCCGGCCTGACCGTCCGTATTACGATCGTATTCATCGCGTTCATCCTTTCACCCGAAAATAGTATCCCACGCCCCACTTGGTATGCACATATTTGGGATCGCTGGGGCTGGGCTCAATCTTCTCGCGCAGCCTTCTCACGTGGACATCCACCGTCCGCACATCCCCATTCTCCATAGCGCGGTTGCCCCACACATAGGTGAGCAGGCTCTCGCGGCTGTACACCTTATTGGGATTGCGCACCAAAAGCTCAAGAAGATCAAACTCCTTCGCTGTCAGATTGATCTCCTTATCCCCTATAAATACCCGGCGGCCCTCCGTATCCATCTTCAGGTCCCCGGATCCGATCATCCCATCCGTCTTTTCTTCCTTCTTCTGCCTGCGGCTCCTCGCGCTTCTGCGGATAATGGCCTTAATCCGCGCCTTAACCTCCAGGATATTAAATGGCTTGCTGATATAATCATCCGCCCCGTACTCCAGTCCCAGAATCTTGTCCATATCTCCGCCCTTGGCGGTGAGCATAATAATCGGCATATCCGAAAACTCCCGGATTGCCTGGCACACCTCAAACCCGTCATGCTTTGGAAGCATCACATCCAAAAGCACAATATCATACTCCGTCCTCTTGGCCATCTCGATGGCCTCCTCCCCGTCGTATGCGCAGTCTACCTCCATCCCGTCCTGCTCCAGACTGAACCGGATTCCCTTTACAATCAATTTCTCGTCATCAACAACCAATACTCGCGGCATATCTCTTCCCCTTATCTATACTGACAATGGCGGCCCCAATCAGGGCCGCCCTTTCTACACGGTAATACTGTCCTTTATCTTCTCAAAAGCGCCTTCCTTGATTCCGGATACATTCATCACATCCTCGATGGCCTGAAAGCCGCCATACATCTCCCGGTAGCGGATAATCGCGTCCGCACGCGTCTCCCCGATGCCGTCAAGCGTCATCAGCTCCTCCCGGCTGGCTGTATTCAGATTGACCCTGCTGCCGGCTGTCTGAGCCGCGCCCATGGGGTACGCGCCTTCTGCTGTCCCTCCCGCAGTTACCGCAGTCCCTGCCGGGCCTATTCCCTGCTCTCTCCAGAGCCGGGCCTGCTCCGCATCCGGGACCTCTACCTTCATGCCATCCTCCGCTTCCAGGGCGAGATTCAAAAAATCCCCTGCCCCTTCCTCCGTGATCCCGCCGGCAGCCTCCAGCGCCTCATAGATCCGGCTCCCCTCAGGGAGTGCGTACACGCCCGGCGCATTTACACAGCCGCACACGTGCACATAGACCAAGGCCGGCTCCGCTGAAGCCGCTTCGCCGGCAGACGGCTCTCCCGCACTGGCGGCGGATGCCTCCGCTATAGAATGTGATTCCTCCGTCTCCTCCTCTGCCTCTGGCTCCCGGCTCTCCAGCTCAATTTGCACTGAGCCGCCGTCCGTATCTGAAGCCCTGCAGCTATAACATATGCCTGCAGCCAACATGCATATGACCATAAGCAGAATTCTGCACCTTTTCCAAGATAATCGTATCTTCTTCAATCGTATCCCTCCTTACAGGGATACCATCTCAGCCTGATATAACTATTCTATCGGAAACCCATGCCAAATACAAGCACTATTTTCTATACTTTGTCACGCGCTTTATCACGCGAAGCGTGCCCGCCCTGAAGGGGCATGTATTACGGTATGCCCCGGCGGCCTCCTTTATCTCTCAAACACCATAATTCCCCCTATGGCAATGGCCGCTCCTATGAGCTTATTCCAGGCAAAATCCGCCTTTTCCACTCCAAACAGACCCAGCAGCTCGATCAAATACGCCACAACAATCTGTGCAATCACGATCAGCAGGGAGGCCTGTGCCGGTCCCAGCCCCTCCATGCTCCGGATAACCGTGTAGGTAATCAGAGCACCGATCACGCCGCCCAGAAGTACATAGCGCGGCGACACCTCCATAAGCCCAGACACCGGCTCCCGCCCTGTGAACAGCCATATGGCCAGGCAGGCCGCAAATGCAGACACCTGCACCCATCCGGCCGCCACCCAGACGCTGGTCTGCTTCGTCACCTCCGTGTTAAATACCCCCTGTATGCTCATCAGCGCCCCTGAGAGCAGCGCAATCAAAATCCCCATGGCTCTGTCCATCCTTTCCCGCCGAATTTCCTTAAAATGCACAATCATTCACAGCTGTTATTTAGAATACCCCGGATGGAAGCAGATTATACCCGGCCGCCTGCTTGTAAACCAGCCCGCAAAAGAGTATAATCAATATCTACAGCAGGAGGCATCCCATTATGAAATCCATTCTGACCCAGCTTTTAGAGGCATCCGCCTGGCCCATGAACACTCCGCGGCCCTACTCTGCCTTTCATCTCTGTCTCACGGCGGCTGGCGGGCTGACAGCCTTCCTTCTCGCCCGGCATCTGTCCCGCGCACGCGCCGGGCAGGCTGCCGTCCTTCCTGTCTGCGGCATCATCCTGGCGGTCAGCGAAATCTACAAGCAGCTCTTCTTATATTATATTGTAAATGGAGGCAGCTTCGACTGGTGGTATTTCCCATTCCAGCTCTGCAGCGTCCCCATGTATCTGTGCCTGCTTCTGCCTCTAACAAAAAAGGCAGGCCTTACAAGGACCTCCCAGGCATTTCTCACCTTTATTCAGGACTATGGCTTTCTGGGCGGCGTCATGGCCCTGGCGGAGCCCAGCGGACTCATGCATCCCTACTGGACTCTGACCCTCCACGGCCTTCTCTGGCACCTTCTTCTCCTCTTTATGGGCTTTTTCTGTGCGCAGAGCGGTCTCGGAGGCAGAAGCAGAGCGCGTTTTCTCTATGCCCTGCCTCTGTTCCTTTTCTGCTGTGCCGCCGCCACCGCCGTCAATATTCTCTCGCACCCCTACGGGAATGCCGATATGTTCTACATCAGCCCCTATTATCCCAACGGGCAGGCCGTATTTCATCAGATCGCCCTGGCCGTCGGCACGCTGCCCGGAAATCTGCTCTATCTTTTATCCATCATCCTGGGAGCCGCCATCATCCATCTGCTGCTTGGCCGCGTAAGCAGCCGCGGATCCCAAGCCTCCTCCAGGCCCCAGCAGCCCGCCCGGCCGGAAAGCCGTCAGTAATTCCCCTTCCTTAACCGCTTCCGCAGATAGGCGTAGGCCGCCTCCTCCCCCTGGTCCCGAAGAATCAGAAGCACCTTCTCCAGCAGGGCGCGGGTCTCCGGATGGATCGTTATGTACCTTCTCGTCCTTTCATAGTATTCCCAGGGCGCCGCACTGGTATAATCCTTCCCCTTATAAACCTCACAGGCCGCAATGCGGTCGCACACCATCTCCGCCACATAGCGGAGCGGCATCTTATTTCCCACCAGGCCCTCCTCCTTATTCTTGGACACATCGATCCAATACTCAAAATGATGCTTATTCCGCCCCTTGTGGTGCAGCCAGGCCTTGGAAAATCCAAGCACCTCCCTCTCCGCCGCATTGGGGCTCCGATTCCCCTGGTAAAAGCGGACGCCGGTCCAAAACTCCTCCGGACTGTACTTGGAGAGATCATGGGTCAGCCCCTGGCGGTAGAGGCCGATTTTAAAGCAGTGCTTCCGCACAAGATTTCGGTGCTTTGTAATTGTGCAAAAATGTCTCCACACATTGATTAATTTCATTTTCCCTATCCTCTTTTCTGCCGAAAATGTTTGACACCTATAAACATTTGTGCTATTCTTATGGCAGTTGCGAAATAACTCGCAGCGCTACATTTTTTTATTATTTTTGGAGGTATCACAATGAAAGGTACAGTTAAGTGGTTCAACAACCAGAAGGGTTACGGATTCATCTGTGACGAGCAGGGCAACGATGTATTCGTACACTACTCCGGTCTGAACATGGAGGGCTTCAAGTCTCTGGACGAGGGCGCCGCAGTTGAATTCGACGTAGTGAACGGAGCTAAGGGACCCCAGGCCACCAATGTAACCAAATTATAATCAATGAACAGACAGCGTACCTTTTTCAAACATATATCAGCTCTTGATAGACGTTGAATGAAGTTATACGTGAATTTCAAATGATTACAAGTAAGAGCCAGCCAGCGCTGGCTCTTTTTGTTGCTCATGATTCGCAGCTGCAGGCACTCAGCGCCTGACCGCCTGCTCTAAAAGCTCCTGGAGCTCCTCCACGGCAAAGACATAGCTCCTTCCGCAGAAGTCACAGTTCACCTCCACAGGCCTGCCGTCCTGGATCATCTCCCCCAGCTCCTTTCTTCCAAGGCTTATGAGGGCCTTTGCCACCCGGCTCTTGCTGCAATTGCAGAAAAACCGCGCAGGGTTCTTGTCATTGATCTCCAGGCCAAAATCTCCCAGGATATACTGCAGAATCGTTTCCGGCGTATTTCCCACATCCATGAGGGAGGTAACGGAGTCCACCTCCGCGATCCTTCTCTCCAGGCCTCCTATCACCGTCTCGGAGGCTCCCGGCATAAGCTGGAGAATAAACCCGCCTGCCTGGCGCACGGTATTATCCTTGTTCATCAGGACACCCAGGGCCACGGAGGAGGGCGTCTGCTCTGAAGTGGCATAATAGTAGGTCAGATCCTCTGCGATCTCCCCGGAAACCAGGATGGTCTGGCCCACATAGGGCTCCTTGAGGCCAATATCCCGGATCACGCTGAGAACACCCACGCCCAGCGCGCCTCCCACGTCCAGCTTGCCCTTGGCGTTGGGCGGCAGCATGACGGAGGGATTAAAGGCATATCCCTTTACATTTCCGTGGGAATCCGCCGTGACCGTCAAGCCTCCGATGGGACCATCCCCCTGAATCTTGATGGTCAGCAGGTCCTTATCCCCCTTCATGTCATAGCCCATCATCACTGCCGCTGTCATCAGGCGTCCAAGAGCCGCCGTGGCCACCGGACTGGTGTTGTGGGCCCTTCTCGCCTCCTCCACCAGGTCTCTGGCCGTAGCCGCAAAAGCCCGAATCTGACCATCCGCCGCCGTAGCCCGGATTACATAATCAGCCATTCTCTATCCATTCCTTTCTGTCTTTCCCTTTTCCCGAAATACCATATACATCCGTTCGCTGTCCGCCCTTACCGGATCCCTGGTAAAGGCATCCCAGCAGGCTGCCGGCTCCATGCCCGCTTCCTCAGCCGCCCTCCGGACCTCCTCCGGACTGTAGGCGCGCTGATAATGGGTCTCCTGGAACCTCCGAAACAGCTCCCCTTCCTTTATAAACAGGGTCAGATCGTACTCGTTGATCCGCTCCTCCCTCTGGTAATCATTGTACCAGATGAAGCTCCCATTTTCCCGATCCTCCGCAAAGATCTGGCTGCCCAGAAGGGTCTCGTACTTGTATTCCGTATTCATATCAAAAACAAAAATTCCCCCTGGATCCAGATAATTGTTCACCAGGCGGAACACCTGAACCAGGTCCTCATATTCCAGGATATAATTCATGGAGTCGCAGACGCTCACCACTGCGCGCACCGTTCCGTAGAGCTCGAACTCCCGCATGTCCTGAAGCAGATACAGGATGTCCAGCCCAGACCGCGCCCGCTTTTCAGCCGCGATCTCCAGCATATCCTCCGAATTGTCCACCCCGATCATATCGTACCCATGCCGGGCCAGGCACTCCGTCAGGCTTCCTGTGCCGCAGCCAAGATCCAGCACCAGTCCGCTCTCTACTCCAAACTCTGCTAATATCCCCTTCACATAGGCCGCCCATTCCTCATAGGGAACATTATCCATAAATAGATCATACACCTGGGCAAAGCTGGTATAAGCCTCCATCGTTCCTTCTTCTCCCTCTGTATAACGCACAAGGGGGACGGCCCAGGCAGTCCGCGCCGGTGCCGTCCCCCAGGGGAATCCATCCTGCTGCACAAGGAGCAGAGCTTCTATGCATTCTTACCGCAGCACTTCTTATACTTCTTGCCGCTTCCGCAGGGGCAGGGATCATTGGGGAAAATCTTCTTTCCCTTGCGCACAGTCCCGGAAGCCTTCTGCGCCTTGTAGAGCTCCTTGCGCTTCTCCGGTGTCAGGATGCTGTCCCACTGGGGAAGCTCATAGAGCCACTTTGCCTTTGCCTCCACCATATTGTAATAGAGCTTCTCCGGATCAATCTCGATCTTGACCTGGGTATCCTCCTCCATGGTATCGATGGGATTCTCATATCCCTTAAGGCTCTCATTGATTCCATCCAGGAATCCCGTCATAATGAGAATCTCTGTGTTGTACTTCTCAGCCAGCTCCTTCACGGTTCCCGTAATCACCTGTGCGGGCTCCGCAAGAATCTGCTCATAAATTCCCTTCTCAATCTGGAAATATCCGGACCACAATTCTTCTCTCTTTTTATCATCCAGGCCGTCGCCATACGCCAGATTTCTCCATGTCTCTAACAGTGCCATAGCAAAACCATCCTTTTTCTATAATATCTATCGTGCAGGCTCCCGGTTACATCCCAAGCAAGCGGTCCCGCCTGCCCGCCATAGACCCTAGTATATAACAAAACAGGGGATTTTTCAAATCCTATTTCATATTTTTTGCGCACACTGCAAATCACGCAGCCGTTTTGATCCGCGCGTCCCGCCAGGCGCCATACAAAAAGCCCTGCCGATACACGACGATCCGTATCTGCAGGGCTTTCCATGGAGACAACAGGACTCGAACCTGCGACCTCCTGCACGTCAAGCAAATGCTCTCCCAGCTGAGCTATGTCTCCGTGATTGGTATTATACCATGAAGTAATCGGGGGAATCAACTAAAAAATTCAGAAAATGAGAAAAAATTGAAGCTTTTGGGGGGTAGGTCCGGCTCAGCCTCAGGTAGTGGACCTCGCCGGACCAGCGTCATCTCTGACCTGTATAAAATATACCATGAAGCCGCTCGAAGGTCAATGGGAGTCAGGGAAATGTAATGAAATGTAATAATTCTTACGAAAAGCATAGGAAAAAACGAAATAAAAATTGTCTCCAGCCGGAGCGTGTTCCCGGGATAATCAATGTGAGACCGGACACCTCCGATACAGCCCAAGGGCCGCACTCCTCCCGGAACTGGAGACAATTTTATTATAAAGCCATATGGAGAATTTTGCAATGCCTGCAAAAGAAAAAGCCCCGCAGCTGCCCTCCATGGCAGATACGAGGCTTCTATGCGTGGAGACAACGGGATTCGAACCCGCGGCCTTTGCGTTGCGAACGCAACGCTCTCCCAGCTGAGCTATGTCCCCATTTATGTAAGTGATTCTCGCAAATCACAATAGACATTATACCACGACTCAAAAAAAATACAAGTATTTTTCACAAATTTTGCCGGCGTCTAATTTTGCCGGCGTCCGCAACAGACCTGCCCGCCGCAGAGGCAAAGGCCGCTGGTCCGCCTGCAAAAACCCGGCCCGCCTGCACGAAGCCAAGCGGACCGGGTAAAAAGGGGAGGATAAGTATTAATCTTTATCATTTGTTGACACTTACAGTATAAACACTTTTCTCCAGAATATACAAAAATAAAAAATTTTACAATTTCTGATCATTCTCCGACGGCACATAGACCGCAATATCCTCGATCCTGCAGTTTAATATACGGCAGAGATCATTTATCGTCTTCATAGATACATCCATATTGTGCTTCAGCCTGTGAAGGGTGCTGTGCGACAGCTTATACTTCTTCGTGAGCGAATACCAGGTCTCGCCTGAACGCGCCAGCGTGTCCCAAAATGGCGAATAATCAATCATGTCCCTCTCCTGTATGCCTTTCTCTTCTGGTAAAATATTCCATCAAGATAAGCATAAGTTAGTTTTCATGTCTTGAATATCTTCGCAATTACGAATATACTATGAGTAATTCCATGTACATTCAGAAAGGGGGATACTGCCATGAGACATTTGACAGACGAAGAAATCGAAGCACTTTCCGAGGATCAGGAGGTCGTAAGCCGCCTCCTAGACTTTCTCGCCATGGATGGACGGCTTTTCTTTCAGGAGGTCCGTTCCCATCTCTCCCCCAAGGAGCTGGAAGAATATCTGGAGGAAAATCCGGACGAACGGATTTATATGGAGGAGGGAAATTAGAAAAATGTGCGCCGCCAGGCGCACTCCCTCCAAAAACAGGCGGTCTGTCAAATGACAAACCGCCCTTCTGCTGGTTCCTCTTCAAAATAATCCTTGTAATCTACTTCTATGGAATGGCGCATACGCTTCATGCTGAAATAGAGGTGCTCCTTTAGCGCGGCCTCCAGTCCCTTCTGATCCTTCCTTTCAATCAGCCGGAACAGCTCCTCATGCTCCCCGATGATCCGCATAAAGTCTGTCTCTGTGATAAAATCCAGCATGCGGAATCGGGTGTAATGCAGCTGCTGGGCCTGGAGCATCTCCCAGAGCTTCTGCCGCCTGACAGCCCCAAACCAGATGGAGTGCATCTGCGCGTCCATCCGATAAAACGTCTCGGCCTCAAAGTCCGGCTCATGAATCACCGCCCGCTGCTGGGCTATGGCGTGGCGGATGTCCTCCATCACCATGGGAGTCTGGGCCTCCAGAAAATCCCGAAGCACCATTGTTTCCACTGCCAGCCGCATGTAAATCATCTGCTTGATATTGTCCAGGCTGAGCAGGGTCACGCGGATTCCCTTATAGGGCACATTCTCCACAAATCCCTGCTCCTGCAGCAGACGCATGGCCTCCCGCACGGGAGTCCTGGACACACCGAACCGCTCGCAGATCTCGTGCTCACTCAGCATCCGCCCTGGCTCCAGCTTTAGGTCCAGCATCTCCCGCTTTAGGGTCTCATACACAAGCTCATTCCTGTTTCTGCATTCCATTACTTAGGCTGCTTTCCGATGTAAGCCAGGATACCGCCGTCCACGTACAGCACCAGGCCGTTCACAAAGTTGGAGGCGTCGGAGGCCAGGAATACGGCCGGTCCGCCCAGATCCTCTGCCTCGCCCCAGCGTCCCGCAGGCGTCTTGCTCACGATAAACTGGTCAAAGGGATGGCGGGAGCCGTCAGGCTGGATCTCGCGCAGGGGAGCTGTCTGGGGAGTTGCAATATAGCCAGGCCCAATGCCGTTGCACTGGATGTTGTACTCGCCGTACTCAGAAGCAATATTTCTGGTCAGCATCTTAAGACCGCCCTTTGCAGCTGCGTAGGCGGATACGGTCTCGCGGCCCAGCTCGCTCATCATAGAGCAGATGTTGATAATCTTGCCGTGGCCCTTCTTGATCATGCTGGGGATAACCGCCTTGGATACGATAAAGGGCGCATTCAGGTCCACATCGATTACCTGACGGAACTCGGCAGCTGTCATCTCGCACATGGGGATTCTCTTGATGATGCCGGCATTATTTACCAGGATGTCGATGATGCCGACCTCCTTCTCGATCTTAGCCACTAGCTCGTTTACCGCGTTCTCATCGGTCACGTCGCACACATAGCCGTGGGCATCGATTCCCTCCTCCTTGTAAGCGGCAAGGCCCTTGTCCACCAGCTCCTGCTTGATATCGTTAAACACAATGGTAGCGCCCGCCCCGGCCATCGCCTTGGCGATAGCAAAGCCGATGCCGTAGGAAGCGCCAGTGATCAGGGCAACCTTGCCCTCCAGTGAGAAATTGTTTAAATAATCTGCCATTTTTAAATCCTCCATCTTCTATTTCTGCAGGCAGCCCGCCGGGCGGCTGCTCTCACGCATGCATCCGGCGGCTGCCGCAGGGGTACAAATTTTATCGCGCTGCTGGGAACAATTACTTCATCTCGTTGGGCTTCATGGTGTCCATATCATCAAACTCCATGTTCTCTCCGCCCATTGCCCAGATAAAGGTGTAATTGGAGGTGCCAGCTCCGGAGTGAATGCTCCAGGAGGGGCTGATCACGGCCTCCTCATTCTTCATAACAATGTGGCGGGTCTCGGTGGGCTCACCCATCATATGGAATACCACATTATCTCCGGGAACCTCAAAGTACATATACACCTCCATGCGGCGCTCGTGGGTATGAGCCGGCATGGTGTTCCACACGCTTCCGGGCTCCAGAACGGTCATGCCCATGGACAGCTGGCAGGTCTTTAACACATCCGGATGGATGAACTGATTGATCACGCGCTTGTTGGACAGCTCCGCGTCGCCGCAGGGTCTCTTGGCCGCCTTCTCAATCGGGATAAATGTGGTGGTGTAGGAGGTATGGGCCGGTGCGCTCACCATATAGAACTTGGCCGGATTCTCCGGATTCTCGCTCTCAAAGTAAACCTCCTTGGTTCCCTTGGTGATGTACAGACAGTCCTTGTAGCCCATCTTGAAGGTCTCTCCGTCTGCGGTAATGCTGCCCGCACCGCCGATGTTGAAGATACCGATCTCCCGGCGCTCCAGGAAATAGTGGGTGCCGAAGTTCTTCCAGCAGTCGATTCCCTTGTCGATGGAAACCTTCTCTGTAGTAGGCATGCAGCCCATGGTCACCATGCGGTCCACATGAGAATACACAGCCACTACCTCATTGGCCTTATACAGGTTCTGAATCAGGAACTCCTTCCTCAGCTCCTCGGTGGTGTAGCGCTTTACATCCCTCTGATTTGCAGAATAACGAATGTCCATTTCCGTTCCTCCTTAATAAATGATGGCAAAGTGTTTGTTGTATTCAACTTTCATAGTTTGTATACAACTTTTTATTTCTGTATACAGATTACCACAATTTCTCTTTCGCTTCAACCGGCAGATTCGCCAAAAAACAGGCAGGCTTTCTATGCAATATTTCCGGGAGCCTGCGCGCTCACGTCAAAAAAAGAGCCGCAGCTCTTCTGCCGCAGCTCTTCTCTCTCATGATCAACGATTACTTGCTCATCTTCTCAACTGCCTCGAACAGGCCGTTCAGGTAGGTGGCACCCAGCGCTCTGTCATACAGGCCATATCCAGCTCTTCCGGTCTCGCCCCAGATCATGCGTCCGTGGTCAGGCCGCACATAGCCGTCAAAGCCATTCTCCACCAGTGCCTTCACAATAGCGAACATATCCAGGGAGCCGCAGCTGGAAAGATGCGCTCTCTCCTCAAAGCCGTTGTCCAGCACAGCCACATTTCTCAGATGGGCAAAATGGATTCTTCCCATCGCCGCGTACTTGGCAGCCAGACGGGGAACATCGTTCTTGGCAGAGCAGCCCAGAGAGCCCGTGCACAGGGTAATGCCGTTGTGGGGATCGTCCACCAGCTTCAAGAACTTGTCCAGATTCTCCTCGCAGGTGATAATCCGGGGAAGTCCGAAGATGCTCCAGCAGGGATCATCCTCGTGGATCGCCATGTTCACATCGCACTCGGCGGCAACCGGAATGATTCTCTCCAGGAAATATTTCAGGTTGTTCCACAGGTCTGCCTCGGTCATGCTGTTGTACTCCGCAACAACCGCCTTTAATCCATCTCTGGTATAGCTGGCATCCCAGCCGGGCAGCGTCAGATCGCTGTCGCTGTTCAAGGGGTTCACAGCGTCTACCTGCTCCTGATAATAAACCAGGGAGGTGGAGCCGTCTGCCAGCACGTGATCCAGCTGGGTTCTCGTCCAGTCGAATACAGGCATGAAGTTATAGCAGATGCATTTTACGCCGGCCTCAGCCACCCGGCGGATATTCTCGCAGTAGTTTTCAATATAGCGGTCTCTGGTGGGCTTTCCGAGCTTGATGTCCTCGTGAACCGGAATGCTCTCGATCACGTCAAAGCCCAGTCCCGCATCCTCCACCTGCTTTTTCAGCTTCGCAATGCTCTCGCGGCTCCATACCTCCCCCACAGGCACGTCATAAACCGCTGTGACAATGGACTTCATCCCCGGAATCTGGCGGATGTTCTCCAGCGTCACCTTGTCGTCTTCCCCATACCATCTGAATGACAATTTCATGTGATTTACCTCCTAAATTTTCTTGTTGACCGCACAGGATATCCTAATCGGCCATCTCTTAGTTTTCATTATAACAGATAAAAGCCCTCCGTCCATAGTGATAATTGTTGTACATATTGCAAAAATTGTGGTTTCATGGTAAGATGTGGCGTATACAGATTCATCCTATGGAATCTCAATTTTTCATGCCAGGAGGAAGCGTATGAAAAAGCGGCTGCCTACAGATTTTAATACCCGCCAGTACATGGAGTCCGTTGATTTTGAGCTTTTTTATTACAGCGATATCTCTCTCGCCAGTGTCGCCCCCCACCATCACGATTATTATGAGCTGTACTTCTTTTTGGAGGGCGATGTGGACTACCATGTCCAGGACCAGCTGTACCATCTGGAGTACGGGGACTGTCTCCTCATCCCCCCGGAGACCTCCCACTATCCGGTATTTCTCGCCCACAAAAAATCCTACCGCCGTTTTGTCTTCTGGTTCCGCAGAGATTACTATGACAAGCTCCACTCCCTGGACCCAGAGCTCACCTACTGCTTTGACCAGGCGGCCTCCAGCCGCACCTACTGCTTTCACGCGGATGCCATCTCCTCCCAGGCCCTGCAGGGAAAGCTCATGGACCTTCTTGAGGAAATAGGCAGCAGCCGTCCCTTCAAGCGGCAGACTGCGGAGCTCATGGCCGTATCCTTTCTGGTGTACGTAAACCGGCTGGTCTATGATGTCATTCATCAGAGGGCGGCTGTCTATGAAAACCTGCTGTACCTGAACATCTGCGACTATATCAACCGGCATCTGGAGGAGGACCTAAGCCTGGACAGCCTGGCCGCATTTTTCTTTGTGAGCAAATTCCATATTTCCCATATATTCAAGGACAATATGGGCATTTCCCTCCACCAGTATATTTTAAAGAAGCGGCTCCACGCCAGCAAAAATGCAATCTTGTCCGGCCAGCCCATCGGCCAGGTCTATCACCAGTACGGCTTCAAGGACTACACCAGCTTTTTCCGTGCCTTTAAGAAGGAATACGGAGCCTCGCCCAAGGAATATCGGAGCCAGCACCGGCCTCTGGCTGCCGAGACAGATACCCATCAGGAGGACCGCCTATGATCCAGCATGCAGCCCCATCACCCATCCCATCTGTCCTGTGTGATTCCCCCTGCACTCTCTGTCCCAGGCAGTGCAGGGCCGACCGCTCTTCCCAAGCCGGCTTCTGCGGCGTCACCTCCACCCCCCGGGCTGCACGGGCAGCCCTGCATGCATGGGAGGAGCCCTGCATCAGCGGGCCCGAGTGGGAGCCAGGCGGCAGCGGAACCGTATTCTTCTCCGGATGCACCCTCCGCTGCTGCTTCTGCCAGAACCACAAAATAAGCAGGGACAATTTCGGCCGGGAGCTGACCTCCGATAATCTGGCTGATATCTTTCTCCGGCTGCAGGAGCAGGGCGCCCACAACATCAATCTGGTAACCGCCACGCAGTTTCTTCCCTCCATCCTGCCGGCCCTGGACAAGGTGCGCCATAAGCTCTCCATCCCCATTGTCTACAACAGCGGCGGCTATGAGCGCGTCCCTGTTGTCCAGGCCTTGAAGGATTACGTGGATATCTGGCTGCCTGACCTTAAGTACTTTGACAGCCGCCTGGCATGGGAGCTTTCCCAGGCGGGAGACTACTTTGAAGCTGCCTCCGCAGCCATCACCCAGATGACCGTTCAGACAGGGCCGCCTGTGTTCGAGGAGCACACATGCACCCAGCCGGAGCTTGCGGGAAGGAGGTTTTCCCTGATGACGCGGGGCGTCATCATCCGTCATCTGGTGCTTCCCGGCCACAGGGACGATTCCATCGCCCTGCTGCGCTGGATCCATTCCCATCTGGATCCTGACTGCTTCCTCTTAAGCCTTATGAGCCAGTATACTCCGGCCCTCCCCAATCCAAGACACCCGGAGCTGAACCGGCGCCTCACCTCCTATGAATATGACAAGGTGGTGGAGGAGGCCATCCGCCTCGGCCTGACACGCGGCTATATGCAAAAGAAAAGCAGCGCCCGGGAAGAATACACGCCGCCCTTCGGCCTGGAAGGCCTGGAGCATATTTAAGCAAGCTTCTTCGGTGCTGCCGCTGTGAAGGCTGAAATCCCAGCCGCAATGCCGGCACGGTAAGCCACGGCACAAAAAAAGAAGACGGATATCTGATCTTTGACTAACCACGTTCTCGATCTGATATCCGTCTTCTAAACTGCTTTGTCCATTGGACTAACCTCACTTTTTCGAAACAATTGTTTCTTATTTTTATTACAACATCTATATGAAGTTGTACTCCTATCTTCCATCTGCTTTCTGTTCCCGATGATACTTCCTTTTCAGCTTTTTGATCTTCCTTCTGTCTTACTCTCTTTCTATCTTGTATCTCTTCTTTCGTTCTGATAATACTTTCTCGTCATATTACCAAACCGCTTTTCTTTCTCTGATACTTCTTCTGATAGATTCACCTGCTGATCTTGGTCTGTTCGTTTTCTCATCCTTCACAGGCTTTCTTTTTATCGATTCCTTTAAATACTGCAATTGCTTTTCCGTTCCCAATCGATTGGCTTTTTATTATTTAAATTCATCGATCTAAGAATCTCTGTGTGAACATCCGCTTCTGTCTGATAGGTCTTCCCGGTTTCATTTATAATGAAAATCTCTTTTCACTTATAAATGAAACAAAGCTTGCGTCTTCGGCGGTCCGTACCTCCTTTTCTTAGATTTTTATTACTTTTGTCTTACTTGTTTTGTTGTCTTTATTATAGTAAATAAGATCTATTTTGTCAATACTCTTTTTAAAAATTTTTCATATTTTTTGTTATCTATTGTCTTGATCTTATTTATTACAATTGTTTCCATTTTTATACATTTATTTGTAAATATTTTTTGAATATTTACAAATTTTCAGATTATTTAAAATCCATCTATTATTCCCGCAGGATGCGGTGTGCCCTAATCGGGCACATCCTCCTTGGGGAATTTGCGGCGTATTTTCCGAAAGGTAATTATATGAGCGGAAACTGTGATAAGCCAGGACACAGGATAGGAAAGATACAGCACCTCCAGCGTGCGGAATGCCTGAAAGATCGTCAGCACCCACAAAATCCGAAAGCCGCAGGCTCCCGTCAGGGAGACCAGCATGGGAAGCACAGAGTACCCCAGCCCGCGAAGGCTTCCCACCATGCAGTCCATCATGCCGCATATGAAGTAGGTACTGCAGATGATCCGCAGACGGCGTGCGCCGTATGCCAGCACCTCCGGCTCTGAGGAATAGATCCCCAGCAGCATGTCCTGGCCCAGAACCGCCAGAAATCCCAGGCCAATGCCGATGGCTGCCACCACGCCCAGGCAGCAGAACAAAATCCGGTTAATGCGCCGGTATTTCTGTCCGCCCAGGTTCTGGCTGGTAAAGCTCAGATTGGTCTGATAGATGGCGTTCATCGCTGTATAGACAAAGTTCTCAATATTGGAGGAGGCGGTATTTCCCGCCATTGCCACCGAACCGAATGAGTTCACAGACGACTGAATTACCACATTGGACACGGAGAACACCGCTCCCTGAATTCCTGCGGGAAGGCCGACCTTCACGATCCGCTTCAGCTTGTCCGGGACGATACGGAGCTTCCGAAGCTCCAGACGCAGCGCGCCCGGCGCCCTCATCAGGCTCCTCACAACGAAAAATGCGGAGATGTGCTCGGAAATCACGGTAGCCCAGGCCACGCCGTCCACTCCTCTGCCAAATCCCACGACAAAGGTCAGATTCAGGACTACATTGACCACTCCTGCGGCGAACAGATAATAGAGAGGACGCCTGGTGTCGCCCACCGCACGGAGAATCGCCGCGCCGAAGTTGTAGAGCATCAGCACAGGCATGCCCAGAAAGTAAATGCGCATATACAAAATCGCCTGATCCAGCACGTCGTCCGGAGTTCCCATCAGATGGAGCAGGGGCCTCGCAGCCGCAATTCCCACCACCACCAGCACCAGTCCGCTGAGCAGGCCGGTGAGCATGGCTGTATGTACGGTTTCACTGACATTCTTGTCCTGCCTGCCTCCATAGTATGTGCCTACCAGCACATTCACGCCCACAGACAGGCCCACAAAAATATTGATCAGCAGATTGATCAGCGCGGAGGTGGAGCCCACCGCAGCCAAGGCCTGGCTTCCTGTAAAGCGGCCAACCACAATGATATCCGCCGCGTTAAACAGAAGCTGAAGGATGCTTGACAGCATCAAGGGGATTGAGAACAGAAGGATCTTGCCCAGAAGCGGGCCATGACACATGTCTATCTCATAGGACCTTTTCATTTTAATACAAACCTCCCAATAAATTACCGCCTGCCGCAGCAGTCTGGGCCTGCGCTATGGCCTACTATAACACAGCATTTTTCATTTTACAATCTTGACTTTTGTCTGAATCTGCCGTAAAATGTAAGTCCTTTCTGTGTATGGCGCTAAGGCCTATGACAGGCGGCCAAGCGCTGTGTGCAGTCAGAGATTGAACGAGAGGATGAAACGATATATGTCACTGGCAGAGCTTTTTGTCATTGCGGTAGGCCTTTCCATGGATGCCTTTGCCGTAGCTGTCTGTAAGGGCCTGGCTATGCGCAGGATGAGCTGGCGGGGCGCCCTTATTGTCGGGCTGTATTTTGGAGGCTTTCAGGCTGCGATGCCGCTTGCCGGCTATCTGCTGGGCTCAGGCTTCAGCAGCTCCATCAGCAGCTATGACCACTGGATTGCATTTGTGCTTCTAGCCATCATCGGCGGGAATATGATCAAGGAGGGACTTTCTGGTCCTGACGAATGTCCCGATGCTTCCCTGGATATTAAAAATATGACCCTTTTAGCCGTTGCCACCAGCATCGACGCCCTGGCTGTGGGTGTTTCCTTTGCTTTTCTGCAGGTAAATATTGTACCGGCTGTTTCTTTTATCGGTGTAACCACCCTTGTGCTCTCCATGATCGGCGTCAAGGTGGGAAATGTCTTTGGAAACCGATATGAGTCACGGGCAGAGATCACAGGCGGCGTGATTCTGATTCTCATGGGGCTTAAGATTCTATTAGAGCATCTGGGGATTCTTGCCTAGGCCTTGTTCCGGCTCCGCCAGAAGGCGTATATTTATATATAAAAAGGAGGGTTCTGATTGGCTCAGAGCTCTCCCTTTTCTTTTACACCCGGATTCCGTCCGCGTTCAGCTTATATCCATCCACTGTACAGTTCGTCCGCATTGCCCCAGTGGACGGATCCAGATAATACCAGTTGTCCTTGTACTTGATCCATCCCGTCTCCATATAGCCGTTGGCATCCATGTAATACCAAGTGCCGTCCACCTGGACCCAGGATGTCAGGCAGACGCCGTCATAGCGATAGCGCCAGCCCTTAGCTGTCGGCTCCCATTTTCCCAGATGCAGATTGCGGTAATCGTCCATCTCATCCTCTGGATAGAGGGAAAAATAATAGGTCTTTCTGGTATTCTCCCACTCAAACTCTACCATGTAGCACCGCTCGAGGTAATCATAGAGATCTCCGGCCTCCCGCTCCTTCTCCACTGTCTCCGGACGCACCACCGGGTAGTGCGTCCCCGGACGCAGCCCGTGAACCGTACACTCCAGATACTTCTGAGAATCTCCCATATACGTGAGCAGGTAGTAATTCATGGTGACCTCACTCAGGTCTATGCCATTTTCATCTGCGGCAACGGTAAATGTATCGTTCTCTGAAGCCCTGTATCCCATAACATAGGATGTATATCCATTGTAAATAGACACCCCCCGGCTGTTCATATCCATATGAAGGCTTACCGGGGTCTCCGGCAGAGCTGCCGAAGCCGCCCAGACAGCCGTGGGAGCGGAAATTGTCAAAACTGCAGCCAAAGCAAGAGCCCGCAGCCGCTTAAATGTCTTATACAATACGGCTTCCTCCTCTTATTATTTTAAGGTAACCTTCATAAAATTCTTCTTGCCGCGCTTAACCAGAAGCCGCTCGCCGGCAAACTGCTCCCTTGCAAAGGAGGCCTTGATATCCTTCACCTGGATGCCGTCCACGGACACGCCGCCCTGCTCCACATTTCTTCTGGCCTCGGACTTAGACGCAGCCAGGCCGCACTTGTTGAGAAGGGTCAGGATGTCAATCGCCCCTTCCGTGAAATCGCCCTCCTCAAGGGCAAAGGACGGGATGTTGGCGGAAGCGCCGCCGCCCGCGAACAGGGCCTTCGCCCCTTCCTCGGCCTTCTTGGCCTCCTCCTCGCCGTGTACCAGCTTGGTGAGCTCGTAGGCCAGGATCTCCTTCGCCTTATTTAACTGGCTTCCCTCCCACTTATCCATCTCGTCGATCTGCTCTAAGGGCAGGAAGGTGAGCATCCGCAGGCACTTGAGCACGTCGGCGTCGCCTACATTTCTCCAGTACTGATAGAACTCGTAGGGAGAGGTCTTCTCCGGATCCAGCCATACGGCGCCGGACTGGGTCTTGCCCATCTTCTTGCCCTCGGAATTTAAGAGCAGGGTGATGGTCATGGCGTGGGCATCCTTGCCCAGCTTGCGGCGGATGAGCTCCGTGCCGCCCAGCATATTGCTCCACTGATCGTCGCCGCCGAACTGCATGTTGCAGCCGTAGCGCTGGTAGAGCTCATAGAAATCGTAGCTCTGCATGATCATGTAGTTGAACTCCAGGAAGCTCAGCCCCTTCTCCATGCGCTGCTTGTAGCACTCAGCCCTGAGCATATTGTTCACGGAGAAATGGGGGCCCACCTCCCGCAAAAATTCGATATAGTTTAATCCCAGAAGCCACTCGGCGTTGTTCACCATCAGTGCCTTCCCCTCGGAAAAGTCGATGAAGCGGCTCATCTGCTTCTTGAAGCAGTCACAGTTGTGCTGAATCATCTCCGGTGTCATCATCTTTCTCATATCGGTACGGCCGGAGGGGTCTCCGATCATGCCGGTGCCGCCGCCGATCAGGGCGATGGGCTTGTTCCCCGCCATCTGCAGCCGCTTCATCAGGCACAGTGCCATAAAGTGGCCTACGTGGAGGCTGTCCGCCGTGGGATCAAATCCGATATAGAACACGGCCTTCCCCTCGTTCACCATCTTCTTGATCTCTTCCTCGTTGGTCACCTGGGCAATCAGTCCCCTGGCTACTAATTCTTCATAAATCTGCATCGTTTTCTCTCCTTTAAATGTATGCCCCTATTGTACCATAATTTTTTTTAGTTGCAAGTGCTTGTTTTTTTAAGTTCTTTACGAATTCAAATTTCTATACTATAATGGATTCGAATTTGTGATTTGGAGGACTTAACGAAAGATGGGACTTACATTTGTAAAAGACCTGCCAACCCCTGTGGAGATACGGGAAGAATTTCCCTTAGCTGAAAATCTGGCCGCGTTAAAGCGCAGGAAGGACGAGGAGGTTCGGAAGATTATTACTGGACAGAGCAACAAGCTGCTGATCATCATCGGCCCCTGCTCTGCGGACAATGAGGACGCGGTCTGCGACTACACCAGCCGTCTGGCCAAGGTCCAGGAAAAGACAAAGGACAAGCTGGTGATCGTTCCCCGCGTCTACACCAACAAGCCCCGGACCACCGGCGAGGGCTATATGGGCATGGTGCACCAGCCGGATCCGGAGAAGAAGCCGGATATGTATGAGGGCATTCTGGCCATCCGCCACATGCACATGCGGGTGCTGCAGGAATCCGGCTTTTCCACTGCGGACGAGATGCTCTACCCGGAAAATCTGGAGTACCTGTCCGATATCATGTCCTATATCGCGGTGGGCGCCCGCTCCGTGGAGAATCAGTTCCACCGGCTGGTTGCCAGCGGCTGCGATGTGCCCGTAGGCATGAAGAATCCCACCAGCGGCGACTTGACCGTAATGCTCAACTCCGTGGTGGCCGCCCAGCTTCCCCACGATTTTATCTTCCGCGGCAAAGAGGTTCAGTGCCCCGGCAACCTTCTCACCCACACCATCCTGCGGGGCGCGGTGAACAAGCGGGGCCAGTGCATTCCCAACTACCACTATGAGGATCTGAAGCTTCTCTTTGACCTCTACAGCAAGCGCGGCCTAAAGAATCCGGCCTGCATCGTGGACACCAACCACTCCAATTCCAACAAGGAGTATAAGGAGCAGATCCGCATCGCCAAGGAGGTGCTCCACAGCCGCCGCCACTCATCCGACATCAAGCATCTGGTCAAGGGCTTGATGATCGAGAGCTATATCGAGCCCGGCAGCCACAAGATCGGCCAGCACTGCTACGGACAGTCCATCACGGACCCCTGCCTGGGCTGGGAGGATTCCGAGCGCCTGCTCTACGAGATCGCCGAGCAGGTAGACTAACACGTGCCTGCGCCCTGCCTTCTGCTGGATGTGCACTCCGCTCTGCAGGGGCATGGGACAAAAAAAGAGGGAGCAGTGAGATTTGCGGTTATGCCGCATTTTTCACTGCTCCTTTTATTGCTCCAGCGCGCCGCTGGGCGCATGCAGGCTTGCTCCGAAAAGGCCTCTGCCGTCAGCTGGCCAGTGCGGTAATCCCAAAATACGCCAGGACAACCACGCCCAGGATGATCCGGTAGTATCCGAAAAATTTGAAGTCATGGCTGCGCACATAGCCCATGAGGAAGCGGATGGAGTAGACAGACACGCCAAAGGCCACCGCCATTCCCAGGAGAATGTAGAAAATCTGGGGGCCATTTAATCCATTTCCCTCCAGGAAAAACTTCACGATCTTTAAGGCGCTGGCCCCGAACATCACCGGGATCCCCAGAAAGAAGGAGAACTCCGCCGCAGCTCCCCGGGAGCAGCCCAGAATCATGGCGCCCAGAATGGTGGAGCCGGACCGGGAGGTTCCCGGAATCAGGGCAAGCACCTGAAAGAGGCCGATGAAGAAGGCGGTTTTCAGGGAAATACGGCTCACCTTGGTGACTGCGGGATGGTCCGTCATGCCGCTGTTCTCCAGCAGGATAAAGAGGACACCGTACACAATCAGGGCCAGGGCCACCACATATGCGTTGTACAGGTGGGCATCCATCCAGTCATCCAGAAGGAAGCCGAACACTGCCGCCGGCACACAGGCGGCGACCACCTTGATCCACAGGATCCACACTGCCTCCCTCTGGCGCGTGCTTTTTCTCCGGCCGAAGGGATTCAGCCGGTTAAAATACATGACAACCACCGCCAAAATGGCCCCCAGCTGGATGACCACCAGAAACATTTCCTTAAACGCATCCGGCTGGTCCAGGCGGATGATCTCGTCCACCAGGATCATATGGCCGGTGCTGCTGATGGGAAGCCATTCAGTAAAGCCCTCCACAATCCCCAGTACAATGATCTTTAACACTTCTACCAAACTCATATTTTCTCCTCGCTGCGCATGACCCCGGAAATGAGAAGGGGACGGTCCGCTGTGGATTTCCCGCGGATTTCCAGGCCGCTATGCTGCATTTTATGTATTTTTTCTTCTGTCTATTCCTCACACATTTTCAATCTGCCAGTCAATGGGCGCAAGGCCATGGGCCTCAAGAAAGGCGTTCGTCCTGCTGAAGGGCCTGCTGCCGAAAAATCCCCGGGAGGCAGACAGAGGGCTGGGATGAGGGGCCTCTAAAATCAAATGCTTCGGATTGGTGAGCATCGTCTTCTTCATCTGAGCCGGCCGCCCCCACAGGATGAATACCATGGGCCGGTCCTGGTCATTTAAAATGCGGATGGCCGCGTCCGTGAATTCCTCCCAGCCAATGCCACGGTGGGAGTTGGCCTGGTGGGCTCGGACCGTGAGCACGGTGTTTAAAAGCATAACGCCCTGATCCGCCCATTTCTTCAGATATCCGTTGTTGGGGATGTAGCAGCCCAGATCGTCGTGAAGCTCCTGGTAGATGTTCACCAGGGAGGGCGGAATCTCCACATCCGGCTTTACAGAAAAGCAGAGCCCGTGGGCCTGTCCGTAGTTGTGATAGGGATCCTGTCCCAGGATCACCACCTTCACATTTGCCAG
>CALWMT010000009.1 GCA_944382045.1 uncultured Enterocloster sp.
AAGCTTAGAGTCATAATTCGCCGGAACCTTGTAATCCCCATAGATGTGGGTGTCCACCCGGACCCCGTTGCCGCCGGGAATATGCACGGAGGCGATTCGTCCCGGGCACGGCATAAAGTTCTTTGCCGGATTCTCCGCGTTGATGCGGCACTCAATGGCATGGCCCTGAATCCTTACATCCTCCTGGGACACGCTTAAGGGCTCCCCTGCGGCAATCCGGATCTGCTCCTTGATCAGGTCCATCCCCGTGACCATCTCGGTCACAGGATGCTCCACCTGGATCCGGGTATTCATCTCCATAAAATAGAAATTCTTGTGCTTGTCCAGAAGGAACTCAATGGTTCCCGCGTTCTCATATCCCACGGCCTTAGCCGCCTTCACAGCGGTCTCGCCCATCCTCTTTCGGAGCTCCGGAGAAATCACATCGCAGGGAGCCTCCTCCAGCACCTTCTGGTGGCGCCTCTGGATGGAACAGTCCCTCTCTCCCAGGTGGATCACATTTCCGTGCTTGTCCGCCATGATCTGGAATTCCACATGACGGGGTCTCTCGATGTATTTCTCAATATACATGGTATCATCGGAAAATCCCTTGACCGACTCCAGCTGGGCCGCCTGGAAAAGCTCCGTAAAATCCTCCTCGCTCCAGGAGACGCGCATTCCCTTTCCGCCGCCCCCTGAGGAAGCCTTGATCATGACCGGAAATCCGATCTCCTTTGCCATGGCAAGTCCGTCCTGCGCGGTGTGCACCGGCTCCTTGCTGCCTGGCACTACGGGAACCCCTGCCTCCATCATGGTCTTTCTGGCCTCGGACTTATTTCCCATCTTGTTGATAATATCCGCAGACGGCCCGATAAAGGTGATATTGCACTCTGCGCAGAGCTTGGCGAACCGAGCATTCTCCGAAAGAAAGCCAAAGCCGGGATGGATGGCGTCCGCCTTTGTGGCCACCGTGGCCGCCAGAATCTGCTCCATATTCAGGTAGCTCTGGCTTGATGGCGCAGGGCCGATGCAGATGGCCTCGTCCGCCAGCATGGTGTGAAGGCAGTCCCTGTCCGCCTCTGAATACACCGCCACTGTCCGGATACCCATCTCCCTGCAGGCCCGTATAATCCGAACGGCAATCTCGCCCCGATTGGCGATTAATATCTTGTTAAACATGGCTTACCCCCTCAAACTCATCCGATCATAAACGTCAACTCCGCGCTGGCCGCTACCTTTCCGTCCACCGTAGCCACGGCTTTTCCGACGCCGACCGGGCCCTTCTGCTTGATAATCTCGCACTCCAGGCGCAGCTTGTCGCCGGGGCGGACCATGTGCTTAAACTTACAGTTGTTGATTCCTCCAAAATACCCGGTCTTCCCCTTGTAGGCGTCCAGGCTGAGCATAGCCACGGATCCCACCTGGGCAAGGGCCTCGATGATCAGCACGCCGGGCATCACCGGATTCTCCGGAAAATGTCCCCTGAAATAGGGCTCGTTGAAGGTGACGCACTTATATCCCACGGCGCGCACGCCGGGCTCCAGCTCCTCAATATAGTCCACCAGGAGAAATGGATGCCTGTGGGGCAGTATTTCCTGAATCTCTTTGTTACCCATTAACACGTCAATCGCTCTCCTCTCTGCAAGATGGGCCTGTCTCAGCGGATGCGGAACAATGGCTGGCCGTACTCTACCACGTCCTCATTCTTCACAAGGACAGCCTCAACCACGCCGTCATACTCGCTCTCGATCTCATTCATCAGCTTCATAGCCTCAATAATGCCCAGCACCTGGCCCTTTTTCACAGTATCTCCTACCTTCACAAAGGGCTCCGCGTCCGGGGAGGCCGCCGCATAAAAGGTTCCCACCAAGGGAGAGGCCACCACATTGCCGGCCGCAGCGTCCCCATTCTCAGAAGCCGCTTCCCCGCCGCCTGCTGGGGCGGGCGCCTGGGCTGCTGCAGGAACCGGAGCTGCTCCCGCCATCCCGGCAGCCGCGCTCACCATCTGGGCCGTAACCGCCGGATCCACGGCCGGGGCCGCTACCGTCACAATTTTGGACTTTTCCTTTTCTCTCTTTAAGCAGATCCTCGTGTCCCCCTCTACCAGCTCAAAGCTGGTGAGAGTGGAGTCGGAAACCGCCTGAATCAGTGTCATGATCTCATCTATCTTCATCCTGCTCCTCCTTATTCCGCAAACTTCTTGACAATCAGGCTGGCATTGTGCCCGCCGAAGCCGAGAGAATTGCTGATGGCGTAGTTCACATCCATGGAAACGCCCTCGCCCTTGGTGTAATCCAGATCACAGCCCTCGCCCTCTGTCTCAAGTCCTGCCGTGGCATGTACATAGCCATCCTCAATGGACTTCACGCAGGTGATAAATTCCACGCCGCCGGCTGCTCCCAGAAGATGCCCGATCATGGACTTGGTAGAGTTGATCTTCACCTTATGCGCATGATCTCCCAGCGCCAGCTTGATGGCCTTTGTCTCAAAGAGATCGTTGTGGTGGGTGCTGGTTCCGTGGGCATTCACATAGTCAATGGACTCCGGGCCGATGCCCGCATCCTTCATGGCAAATTCCATGGCCTTTGCCGCGCCGCTTCCGTCCTCCGCCGGGGAGGTGATGTGGTAGGCGTCGCAGGTAGCGCCGTAGCCCACTACCTCTGCCAGTATCCTTGCCCCTCTGGCCCTTGCGTGCTCCAAGGACTCCAGGACTACCACGCCGGCTCCCTCGCCCATGATAAAGCCGTTCCTATCCTTGTCAAAGGGGATGGAAGCCCGCAGGGGATCATCCGTGGTGTTGAGCGCGGTCAGCGCGGTGAACCCGGCAATTCCGATGGGGGTGATGCTGGCCTCCGTTCCTCCCGCCAGCATCACATCCGCCTCACCGTACTGGATGGAGCGGAAGGCCTCGCCGATGGAGTGGGTTCCCGTGGCGCAGGCCGTCACCACATTGATGCACTTGCCCTTTAAGCCAAACTGGATGGCCACATTTCCCGCAGCCATATTGCAGATCATTAAGGGAACCAGCAGGGGATTTACGCGGCTGGGGCCCTTTTCATTTAATTTCTTCACGTCCCGCTCCATGGCCTGGAGGGAGCCGATGCCGGAGCCGATGCTCACGCCAACCCGGTACGGATCCTCATTTTCCATGACAAGGCCGGACTGCTCCAGGGCTTCCTTGGAAGCAGCAACCGCGTACTGGGAGAAGGCCTCCATGCGGCGGGCCGCCTTGGGATCCATATACTGCTTGGGATCAAAATCCTTTACCTGAGCCGCAAGCTTGCACTTAAAATCCGTTGTATCAAAATACGTGATGGGGCCGATGCCCACGGTCTTTTCCTTCACCGCCTGCCAAAAGCTGTCCACGCTGGTGCCAATGGGAGTAATCGCGCCCATACCTGTTACTACTACTCTTGTTTTCATATATACACGCTCCTTGAAATTGTCCGTTACATGGCCATTCCGCCGTCAACGCTGAGCACCTGTCCCGTAATATAGCGGGCTTCGTCCGAGGCCAGAAATGCAGCCGCATTCGCCACATCCTCCGGCTCTCCAAAGGTCCTCATGGGAATCGTCGCACTGATGGCTTCCTTCACATTATCCTTGAGCACATCCGTCATATCTGTCCGGATAAATCCTGGGGCTATGGCATTCACCGTGATGCCCCGGCTGGCCATCTCCCTGGCCATGCACTTGGTAAGTCCGATCACCCCGGCCTTAGCTGCACAGTAATTTGCCTGCCCCGCATTTCCAAGAACTCCGGAAACTGAGGAAATATTGATAATCCTTCCGGATCTCTGCTTGATCATCTGCCGGGAGATATGCTTGATGCAGTTGAATACGCCCTTTAAATTGGTCTGTATTACTGCGTCAAAATCCTCCTCGGACATCTTCATGATCAGATTATCCCTGGTAATTCCCGCGTTGTTCACCAAAATATCCAGCCTTCCGTAGCGGGAGACAATATCCTCCATCATCGCCTTGCAGGCCGCAAAGTCGGAAACATTGCACTGAATTGCCTCTGCCTTGCCTCCGGCCTTCTCGATCTCCTCCACTACCTCCTCTGCCTTTGCGGCAGAGCCATTATAATTCACGATTACGGCAGCCCCTTTAGCCGCCAGGGTGAGGGCAATCTGGCGGCCAATCCCCCGGCTTGCGCCTGTAACCAGTGCAATCTTTCCTTCCAGCATAATACGTCTCCTTCCTACCCCTTACTAAACAAGGGCCTCCACTGCTTTATCGATATCTTCCCACTTCTCTACATTCAAGGTCTTTACGCCCTTATTGATCTTGCGCATAAATCCTGCCAGGGTCTTTCCCGGACCAATCTCGATAAATGTGTCCACCCCGTCAGCAATCATAGCCTCCACGCTCTGCTGCCACCGCACGGAGGAGGACACCTGTTTTACAAGGAGCTCCTTCACCGGATCAGCCGAGGTCACATACTGAGCCGTCACATTCGCCACATAGGGAATGACCGGCTCATGGATCTCCACATGCTCCAGAACCTTCCCCAGCTTTTCCCCTGCGCCCGTAAGCATGCCGGAGTGGAAGGGACCGCTCACATTCAGCATGATGGCTCTCTTGGCCCCTGCGGCCTTTAGCCTCTCACAGGCCTCCTCCACAGCCTCCTTCCTTCCGGAAATAACAATCTGTCCCGGGCAGTTGTAATTGGCAATCCACACGCCCTCCATGGGGTCTGTCACCGCCTCGATGGCTGCGGCGTCAAGGGCCAGAATCGCCGCCATGGCGCCCTGTCCCACAGGAACCGCCTCCTGCATGAGAATTCCTCTCTGGCGCACCGTGGCGATAGCGTCCTCCTCAGACATCACGCCCGCAGCCGCCAGGGCACAGTACTCCCCAAGGCTTAAGCCCGCAGCCACATCCGGCTTTACGCCCCGCTCCATGAGGACCTTCATCATAGCAATGCTGGTGGTGACCATAGCCGCCTGGGTGTACTCCGTGATATCCAGCCGGTCATTCTTCTCAAAGCAGAGCTCCGGCATGGAAAATCCCATGAGCTCCGTAGCCTTGTCAAATACCTGCCGGGCCGTCTGGCTGTTCTCATAAAAGTCCTGGCCCATGCCGCAGACCTGGGCACCCTGGCCCGGGAAAATAAATGCAATCCTGCTCATATTCTTCTCCTACTTTCTGTTAAGAAGCTTTTCCGCCTGTTCCATGATCTCGTCAATCATCTCCTTACAGGTCTGCTCCTTATCAATCATGCCCGCAATCTGGCCGGCCATAACCGTTCCGTGCATCACGTCGCCCTCCTGGACCGCCTTGCGCAGGGTTCCCAGGGTCAGATACTCCAGCTCCTCAAAGGACTTGCCTTCGTTCTCCAGCTTGATGTACTCCCTGGTCATCTGGTTGCGCAGGCAGCGCACCGGATGGCCGTGGCTGCGGCCCGTCACCGTAGAATCAATATCCTTGGCCTTGATGATGCGCTGCTTGTAATTCTCATGTACAATGGACTCCTTGGCCACCACGAAGCGGGTTCCCATCTGAACCGCCTCCGCACCCAGCATAAAGGCAGCTGCCAGCCCTCTGCCGTCGCCGATGCCGCCTGCCGCGATCACAGGGATGGACACTGCATCCACTACCTGGGGCACCAGGGTCATAGTGGTCTGGTCACCGATATGGCCGCCGGACTCCATTCCCTCAGCCACAACCGCATCCGCCCCGTATTTCTCCATGCGGCGGGCAAGAGCCACGGAAGCCACCACAGGGATCACCTTGATTCCCGCAGCCTTCCACATATCCATGTACTTCTCTGGATTTCCGGCTCCAGTGGTAACAACCTTGATGCCTTCCTCCACCACTACCTTCGCCACATCATCCGCGTGAGGGCTAAGGAGCATTACATTTACGCCGAAGGGCTTCTTTGTCAGCTCCCTGGCCTTGCGGATCTCATCCCGCACTACCTCGCCGGGCGCGTTGGCTCCGCCGATTAATCCCAAGCCGCCCGCCTCTGACACAGCTGCCGCCAGATGGTGCTCCGCCACCCAGGCCATGCCGCCCTGAATGATCGGATGCTCTATTCCCAACATCTCTGTAATTCTTGTTTTCATTGCTGATTTACCTCCAGTTTTAATACCGCCGGGCATTCCCCTTTATAGAGTAAACAGCGTGCTTCAAAGAATCCGCACGCCGTCCTCCTCTTGTTCCATGTTCAGTTCTTCCGGCTTATGCCTCAACGCCCTTGCTCTTTAAGTAGTTCATAACGTCGCCTACGGTTGCAAGCTGCTCCAGATCCTCTGCCGGAATCTCAACGGAATACTCATCCTCCAGAGCCATCACCAGCTCAAACAGGTCGAGGGAATCCGCACCCAGATCCTCCTTAAAGGAAGAGGACTCCGTAATGGAATCTGCGTCTACGCTCAGCTGCTCTGCAATAATTTCCTGCATCTTCTCTAACATGGTTATAATCTCCTTTTTTATATATTATTATTTTATTTGTTGTAACAGTTCAGAAAGGATAACAGCCCAATTTCCGAACCGCTGTCTACCACTCTAAAAGCGTTGCTCCCCAGGTCAGTCCCCCTCCGAATCCGGAGAGAACAATCTTGTCTCCTGATTTAAATTTTCCCTCCCGGTTCATCTCATCCAAGAGAATTGGCACGGAGGCAGCGGAAGTGTTTCCATAATGCTCCATATTGACCGGGAACTTGGCCGGATCGATCTTCATCCTTTTTGCGATAGACTCAATAATCCGGTAATTGGCCTGATGTATTACAAAATAGGTAATATCCTCCTTCGGCGTGCCGGTGCTCGCAAGAACCTCCGTGATGCACTCCGGCACCTTCTTCACCGCGAACTTGAAAACCTCCTGGCCGTCCATGGACATATAGCCCAGCTCCGGCTTTTTCCCGAGAAGAAAGTTTCCGTTTGATCGGGAGCCGCAGGTGAGGACCTCTCCCTTTGCCCCGTCGGAATGCATGTTCATCCCCAGGATTCCTCTCTCGTCCGCCCGGACAACCGCAGCTCCCGCCCCGTCTCCAAAGAGAACGCAGGTGCTCCGGTCTCCCCAATCAACAAGCTTGCTTAAAACATCTGCTCCAATCACCAGAGCTGTCCGGTACATCCCGGTGCTGATAAATGCATGCGCTGTATTGAGAGCAAATACAAATCCCGTGCAGGCAGCGCTGATATCAAAGCAAGCGGCATGCACCGCCCCGATACGTGCCTGGACCTCACAGGCCCCATTGGGGAAGCAATGGTCCGGGGAGGATGTCCCCAGAAGAATAAGGTCTATCTCCTCTGCCCTGACCCCTGCCTGATCGAGAGCCGCCTGCGCAGCCCTCGCCGCCATATCCGAGGTGCTGTCCGCAGTGGCGATTCTCCGCTCGCCAATCCCCGTCCGGCTGCGGATCCACTCGTCGCTGGTCTCCACAATCCTCGCAAGGTCGTCGTTGGTAACAATCTGATCCGGCACATAAGAGCCGGTTCCAATGATTCTTGTCGTCATCTTCTTTTCCTTACATGAACATTCTGCCGCTGCCAGCGGCAATGCGTTTTATTCAAAAATACTTTGAAGTTCAAAGTAATACTACAGGAAAGCCTTCCGTTTGTCAAGGGCTTCTTTTTTTTACTAAAGCCAGCTTTAACTTACCGTATTCGGCTTTCCCAAATATTGACTTTACTGGTGAATTTTGGTAGCGTTAAGTTAACGAAGCAAAACGCATCTATACAAAAGGGGGTATTTCGATGAAAACCACAGGGGTAATCCGTAAACTGGACGAGCTGGGCAGAATCACCCTTCCTATTGAATTGCGAAGAAGCCTCGATCTGGATGTCAAGGACGGCCTTGAGATCACAGTTCAGGACAACTGCATTATCCTTAAGAAGGCGGAATGCGCAGACATCTTCACCGGCAGCACAGAGGATCTTCTGGAATACGAGGGAAAAAAGGTTTCCCGGGCATCCATTCTGGCCCTGGCCAAGCTGGCCGGCCTTGCCATAGCAGAATAATCATCTGCCGCATAAATCCAGTTCTGGGACGGATTCCCCTGCAGGAGGGGTCCGTCCTGTATTATATAATAGCGGCTTTGCCCTGTCTTGTAAAGAAAAATTCCATGTAAATTGTAACAAAAATCCCTATTCAAAATTGTCCATATCTATCGGTTTCTTCTGTTAAAAGCTGCTGATACACATCCCGCTTTCTGATTCCCCGATCCTTGGCTACGGAGCGCATGGCCTCCTTCCGGTCCTGCCCCTGGCTCAAATAATACTCCATGTGCTCCTCCAGGCTCATCTCCTCCCAGGAGCGTATTTCCTCCCGGCGGATTTCTTCGGGATGTCTTCCCTCCAAAACAATTACCCACTCCCCCTTGGGCTCCTCCTGTGACAGAGAGGCAATTGCTTCCTCTAAGGTGGCGCGCAGAACCGACTCATACCTCTTGGTAAGCTCTCTGCAGAGAGATACATGCCGCTCTCCTCCCAAGGCCTCCTCAAGATCTCTCAAGGTGCCCAGCAGATGATGGGGTGCCTCATAGAGGATAATCGTCCGTGTTTCCTTTTTCAGCTCCTCCAGAATCCTCTGTCTCTCCCTCTTATCTGACCTCTCAGAGGGGAGAAATGCCTCAAAGCAGAAGCGTCTTGTGGGGAGACCGGACATAGAAAGTGCGGTGATGCAGGCTGCCGGACCGGGAAGAGATGTAACCGAAATCCCCGCGGCTGCGCACTGGCGCACAAGCTCCTCGCCGGGATCAGAGATTCCCGGGGTTCCCGCATCCGTAATCAGGGCGATATTCAGCCCTTCCTTAAGCCTTTCCACCAGATAAGCCGCCTTCTCCACCTTATTATACTCATGGTAGCTGGTCATAGGCGTCTTTATATCAAAATGATTTAACAGCTTGATGCTGTGCCTGGTATCCTCCGCCGCAATCAAATCCGCCTCCCGCAGTGTCCTCAGAACGCGGAATGTGATGTCCTCCAGATTGCCGATGGGCGTGGCACAGAGATATAATGTTCCTGGCATGTATCCTCCTTCTCTCAATATCCGTACGTCGTCCGTATCTCCTCTGCGTATTCTCCATTTTCCTCAAACACAATGACAGGGGCCTCCACCTTGAGAAGAGGGCCTCCTCCCCGGACCGCTTCCAGAAGAACCATATTGGCCTCCCGATCCCTGTAAGGATGGACAAGCTTCATCCGTTTGGGCTCAAGCCCGTAAGCCTTCATGGTCTGAATGATTTCTATCAGGCGGCGGGGCCTGTGAACCATATAAAACCTTCCTCCCGGCTTTAAAACCTTAACTCCCTCCCGCACCACATCCTCCAGCGTGCACTTCACCTCATGGCGGGCGATCGCCTTGGCATCCTCTGGATTTTTCAGGCCATGGGATTCGTTCATATAGGGAGGGTTGGAGGTTATCACATCAAAAGAAGCCCGGGCAAATAAATCCCCAGCTTCCTTTATATCTCCTGTAACAATATGAATTTTCTCCTCCAGACCATTATAGGCCACACTTCTCCGGGCCATATCTGCTGACTCCTCCTGAATCTCCAGCCCGGTAAAATGCTCCCCCTCTGTCTTGGCACATAAAAGAATCGGAATAATTCCCGTCCCAGTTCCCAGATCAAGCACCCGCTCCCCTGCCTTTACCCTTGCAAAGCCGGACAGGAGAACGGCATCCATCCCAAAGCAGAATGTCCCCTTCCTCTGAATAATGCCATAGTGATTTCTCTGAAGATCGTCAATCCGCTCATCCTCCCTGAGAAGGACCGCTCCCTCCTGTCTCCAGCTGTGCTGTCTATCCATTATTCTTCTCCCGCCTTCTTCTTTCACGGGACTTGGGCTTTCCTTCCTTTTTCTCCAGCTCCTCCAGCTCCTTTAAATCCTCCTCAGATGCTTCCTGAATCTGAGACCTTCCGCCCTTCCCCTTTTTCCTTCTGGGCTTGAATTTCAGCTGATCTGCCGGATACTCCCGAATCTCCTTATCATCCTTATTGACCACAACCACAACCTTGACCATCTGGCGGAGCACATTCACGCTGTGCACCTCTCCCTTCAGGCCATCACTTGTGAGCACATAATCTCCTACCCCCGGAAGGCGGCTGTTTAAAACCTCATAGGTCTCCTCCTCATTTTTAAGACAGCACATAAGCCTGCCGCAGACTCCTGATATCTTGGAAGGGTTGAGGGAGAGGTTCTGCTCCTTAGCCATCTTGATGGATACAGGGATAAACTCTGACAGATAGGAATGGCAGCATAGGGTCCTCCCGCATATGCCGATCCCTCCCATAATCTTTGTCTCATCCCGGACTCCTACCTGGCGCAGCTCAATCCTTGTTTTGAACACGCTGGCCAGATCCTTCACGAGCTCTCTGAAGTCAATTCTTCCATCTGCGGTAAAATAAAAAAGGACCTTATTATTATCAAAGGTATATTCCGCATCAATGAGCTTCATCTCCAGATTGTGCTTCTTTATCTTTTCCTGACAGATCTTAAAGGCCGCCTTCTCCTTTTCTTTATTCTTGGCCTCCACTGCCTCATCCTCCGGAGTGGCCATCCGGATCACAGGCTTTAACGGCTGAACCGCCTTGCTCTCTTCCACCTCACGATTTCCGAGCACCACATACCCGTATTCAATTCCCCTTGCTGTCTCCACAATCACGTGGTCCCCTGTCTTTATCCTTCTTCCCGCAGGGTCAAAATAATATATTTTTCCAGCGGTGCGGAAACGTACTCCGATTATTGTTATCATTCTCAATTCTCCTTCATGGTGAGGAGCAAAAGCTCCATGGCCAGCTCCATATTTACATTGGCATCCAATCGTGTCCGTGCCTTGTCAATGGCATTCAATATTTTTTCCAGTCCATCATACCCGCTCACTGTGGCCGCAGCCTTTATGGCAGAAAATTCGTCCTTAAAGATAAGAAGATTTACATCCTTGGCCGTCTTGTACATGAGCACATCCCGATACCACATCTGCATAAAATCCAGGCATTCATGAATATCAAATCCCTCCTCCTTAAAGGACCGGACCGCATCAAGAAGCTGGGAAATATCTGCCTCGTGGACACTTTTTAAAAGCCTTATAAGAACCTCATGCATATGCTTAAATTCCTCGGACTGAGCCAGATAAATCGCGCGCCCAAGGTTCCCCCTGGCAAAGGCAGCATAAATTTCCGCCTGGCCTTCCTCCACTCCCAAAGACTTGACAAGGTATTCCCTCACAACTGAATCCTTTAGGGGCCTCAGCTTCAGCTGCACGCACCGGGACAATATCGTCGGGAGAAATGCATCCGGGTTTGTGGTGAGGAGAAGAATCACCGCATAGGAGGGCGGCTCCTCAATCGTCTTCAAAAGAGCGTTCTGCGCCTGGACCGTCATCCTTTCCGCCTCATCCACAATATAGATCTTATAATAGCTGCTGTAGGGGCGCACAAAAATAGTATCGTTGATCTGCCTGCGTATATCATCCACACCGATGCTTGCAGGCTTTTCATGGGTTACATAAATTAAATCCGGGTGATTTCCAGACAGAACCTGCTTACAGGCATGACATTTCATGCAGGGATCCGGAAGTCCTTTCTCACAGAGAAGGCTGAGGGCAAAGGCGTTCGCCAGAGATTTTCTTCCCATACCGGCTTCCCCGCTCAAAATATAGGCATGGGAAATCCTGCCCGTGGAAACCGCATTCTGAAAATGCTCCTTGATCTGCTCATGTCCCAAAATATCCTTAAATACCAGCACTCTTCCTCCTCCTTTCCGCATAGGGTAAGTATAGCATAAGATGATTTTTATGTATAGCTGTAAATCTCCCCCATAATGGCGGCGAGACAGGTTTCCAGATCCTCATTGTCATAGTATTTTTTTATTCCGCACTGCTCCAGCCGTTCCTCGCTGAAATCCTCCTCGTCCGCCAGATACCGCCTGCACAGCTCCCTATACCTTGGCTCCCTCTGCCCCTTTTCTCTGTCCAAGGCTCTCTGCAGGCGGATTCCATCCTCCACCCATATATAGAGGGGCACCAAGGACTCCTCTCCATAAAAGGACCGGACTCTCTCAAAGGACTCCAGGGTCCCCATCATCAGATAATTTCCGTTTTCCCTATCAATCTGGCCGTCATTCACTGTAAAATAGCTCCAGGGCCCATATACCGTGTCATAGGTTCTGCACTCAATCAGGCTTCCGTTTTTTCTGCAGTCCTCCAAAAATGCTGTGTCACGGAAATAATATTCTTCCCCATCTGTCTCCCCGTCACGCTTCGGCCGCGTCGTATACATCCGGACCGTCCGCAGCTTGGGAAGCCTCCTCTGCAGCTCCTTATAAATTGTGTCCTTCCCCGAGGCACTCTTTCCCATTAAAAAAAATATCTTTCCCATGTGCTCTGCTTTCCTCCAAGACCCGTATGGTTTTCAGGCTCTCATCTGCCAGCCCCTGGACAGGCAGGTCTTTTTCTATATATGTCTCAATCACTCTAAGAATATTATAACCGATTTTTTCTCCTGGCGCCAGGATAGGGATGCCCGGCGGATAGAGATAGACAAACTCCGCCGATATGCTTCCGATGCTTTCCGCAAGCGGAAGCTCCCGAAAGGGACCATCCATGGCCTCCCGCAGGGAAAGCACTGCCTGCACCTCCATATTCCAAGCAGTCTCTTCCTCCCGCATGTCCTCCCCCTCTTTCAGGGAGGAGGCCTCTCTGTCAATCTCCATAAGGGCCTTCTCCAGGCGCTTGAGGCCCTCCTCGCTGTCAAACACAGATGTGATGGCCGTCACATAATCTGCTCCGCACATCTCCATCTCCAGCCCATATTTCTCTCGGAGAATGCTGCTCAAATTCTCCCCGCTCAGCCGCGTCCCCCTGGTGGATATAACAAGCTTTGCGATATCCAGATCTGCAATTCCCGCCGTTCCCTTCAGATCCTGGTCTGCCAGCTTCAAATGCTGCATCGATGCCAGCCGGCTCCGGAGAGCTGCGAGACGCCTTCCATAGTCTTCTATTCTTCCCTCCCTGCGCATGCGTTCCATACAGAAAATAGAGTTTTCTATGGAGGCCATCAGCACATAGGAGGGACTTGAGCTTTGAAATATAGAGAGATACCTCCCAATTTTCTGCGGATCTGCCAGGAAGCTCCCCTCCGGGCCCTTTGCCTTCACATGCAGCAGGGAGGTCTGTGTCAGACTGGGAAGCGTCTTATGCACACTCTGTATCACCACATCCGCCCCCTGGTCAAGAGCGGATTTTGGAAAGCATTTTCCAAAATGAAAATGCGCTCCATGGGCCTCATCCACAATCAGAGGGATTCCCGCCCTGCGGACAATCTCCCCGATCCGCTCAATATCGGAGACAATCCCGTCATATGTGGGAGATACAAGGAGCACAGCCTGAATATCCCTGTGCTCTGAAAGAAGCTTTTCCACATCCTCCGGCAGAATGCCTCCCTGTATCCCCAATTCCGGAATATTTTGTGGATACACATAGGTGATATCCAAATGATTCAAGTATGCAGCATGATACGCCGCCTTATGGCAGTTTCGGCTCATAAGAATACGTCCTCCCGGCTGGGTACAGCCGCAGACCGCCGCCAAAATCCCGCAGGTGCTCCCATTTACAAGATACCATGTCCTATCTGCCCCGTAAATTTTAGCTGCCCACTCCATAGAAGTCTTCAAAATCCCCTGCGCATGGTGCAGATTGTCAAAGCCCTCCACCTCTGTAATATCCGTCAAAAAAGGATTTGGAAAATCCATACCCTCCCGGACCGCCCCCTGTCTTCCATTGAAGGCCTTCAGACGCTTATGTCCCGGCATATGAAAGGGATAGATTGGACTCTCTCCATAGGCTCTCAGGCGGTTAATCAGCAGCTCCTCCTCTTTCATGCTCTCTCATCTCCTTCACTGTCCGTTACTATCTGCTCAAGGTATTGTACCACGAACCGCCGAAGAACGCACCCGCAATTTATGCGGATATTGACGCACCCTCTAAAAGAATGATACAATACCCATGCACACCGATCTAACATACGGGGGTTTATAGTACATGAGCAGCTTATCAAACTTAAAAAGCAAGCTTCTGGCCGAACAGGTCCAGGAGCAGATTTATCAATATATTCTGGATGCATCCTTTCAGCCCGGTGCGAAGCTCCCCAATGAGTTTGAGCTGGGTGAACGCTTTGGTGTTGGAAGAAGTACCGTTCGGGAGGCAGTCAAGCTTTTGGTATCCCGCGGCGTCCTGGAGGTCCGCCGCGGATCCGGAACCTACGTGGTCAGCACAACCCCCATGGATATGGATCCCCTGGGGCTCCTTGCCATTGAAGACAAGGCCTCCCTGGCAATGGATCTGGCAGATGTCCGCATTCTCTTAGAGCCAGGGATTGCAGAGCTTGCCGCCCTGCACGCCACAGAGGAGGATATTCAAAGGCTGTTCTGCATCTGCAATGCAGTGGAGGAAAAAATACGCATCGGTGAAAACTATATTGAGGACGACATTGCCTTTCACACCTGCATTGCCCGGTGCTCCAAAAATAAGGTAGTTGAACAGCTGATCCCCATCATCGACACGGCTGTCCTGATGTTTGTCAATATTACACACAGAAAGCTTACAGAGGAGACCATCATGACACATCGGGCAGTTGCGGAGGCAATCGCCCAAAGAGATCCCCTTGGCGCCCGATCCGCCATGATGATGCACATGACCTTCAATCGAACGGTAATCAAGGAATATATCAAAAACCAGCCAAAAAACATCTGATGTATTTTGATATCCTTCCTTTTAAACCTGTATTCAACCCAGTATTTTTTAAATCATATCCTATTATTTTGTGGAAACCATCCATTGGTTTCCCTATTTTTTGTTAAAAAAGTAGAATATATATCGAACAACTTGTAGATACCAGCCAAATTATAGTATGATAGTAATAGCTTAAGACGTATTTGAACAGACATCAGATGTATTAATCTTTAAAGAGGAGGTATTTAATTTATGGAACTGCACAGCCAAAAAATCAGAAAGCTGGCTCCGGAAAATGATCCCCTGAAAATCGGTATGGGATGGACGGTGGAGGATCTGGACAAGCCTCAGATTATGGTGGAGAGCACCTTTGGAGACAGCCACCCGGGCAGCGCCCACCTGAATCAGTTTGTGGAACAGGCCATGAAGGGAATTTACGATGCAGGCGGACGGGGAGCCCGCTACTTTACCACAGATATCTGTGACGGTATTTCCCAGGGCCATGACGGGATCAACTACTCCCTGGCGCACCGCGATATGATCGCCAATATGATCGAGATTCACGGAAACTCTACCGGCTTTGACGGAGGCGTATTTATCGCAAGCTGCGACAAATCCATGCCTGCCTGTCTTATGGGGCTCTGCCGTCTGGATATGCCCTCCATCGTGATCACAGGCGGTGTTATGGACGCCGGCCCCGATCTCCTGACACTGGAGCAGATCGGTGCCTACTCTGCCATGTGCCAGAGAGGTGAGATAACAGAAGAAAAATTAAACTACTATAAGCACCATGCCTGTCCCTCCTGCGGGGCCTGCTCCTTCATGGGAACCGCATCCACCATGCAGGTTACAGCGGAGGCACTTGGCCTCATGCTTCCCGGCACTGCTCTGATGCCTGCCACCTGCCAGGATCTGAAGGATGCCGCCTACCAGGCTGGAAAACAGGTGTTAAAGCTGGTGGAGCTTGGCCTTACGCCCAGCAAAATCGTCACCATGGACTCCTTTGAGAACGCCATCATGATTCATGCGGCGATCTCAGGATCCACCAACTCCCTGCTGCACATTCCCGCCATTGCCCATGAGCTGGGATTCTCCATCGATGCGGACACCTTTGACCGCATGCACCGGAATGCCCACTATCTCCTTGACATTCGTCCCGCTGGGAAGTGGCCGGCTCAGTTCTTCTACTATGCCGGAGGCGTCCCCGCTGTGATGGAGGAGATCAAATCCATGCTCCATCTGGATGTCATGACAGTCACCGGAAGGACCCTTGGGGAAAATCTGGAGGAATTAAAGAAAAACGGATTCTACGACAAGTGTCAGGGCTATCTTGAAAAATGGGGCTTAAAGCGCACCGATGTCATCCGCACCTTTGACAATCCCATTGGAACCAACGGCACGGTAGCGATTCTCAAGGGAAATCTTGCCCCCGAGGGATCGGTTGTCAAGCACTCTGCAGTTCCCAAGGAAATGTTCAAGGCTGTCCTCAGGGCCAGACCCTTTGACAGCGAGGAGGAGGCTCTTGCAGCCGTTCTCTCCCACAAGATTCAGCCAGGCGATGCGGTATTTATCCGTTACGAGGGACCCAAGGGATCCGGAATGCCCGAGATGTTCTATACCACCGAGGCCATCTCCTCTGACCCGGAGCTTGGAAAGGCCATCGCCCTTATCACGGACGGAAGATTTTCCGGCGCATCCAAGGGCCCAGCCATCGGACATGTATCCCCGGAGGCAGCTCAGGGAGGCCCCATTGCCCTGGTGGAGGAAAATGACCTCATCCGCATCGATATCCCAGAGCGCGTGCTGGCGATTGTGGGCGTAGACGGAAAAGAGCTTCCTCCTGAGGAGATTGAGCGGATTCTGGAGGAGCGCAGGAAGGCCTGGAAGCCCCGCAGTCCCAAATACAAGAAGGGCGTGCTGAAAATTTATTCCGAGCATGCTGTATCACCCATGAAGGGCGGATATATGGTATAATTTCTGCCCATATAAAAGGAGGGCCCGCTGCAGGGCAGACTGCCTGCTGCCGCGGGTCCTCCTTCTATTTTGCATATTTACACAAAGGGCTGATGCCTCATCATTCCTTTGCTCTTGTCTCTGTCAGCCTCTTAATTTCCTGAATAAATGCATCCAGCTCTGCTCTTCCCAGATCGCCCTTATCCCGGCTTCTCACCGTGATCGCGCCCTCTGCTGCCTCCTTCTCGCCCAGAACCAGCATGTAGGGAACCTTCTCCAGCTGTGCCTGGCGGATCTTATAGCCAACCTTCTCATCCTTGTGATCCAGCTCTGCGCGGATGCCTGCTGCCCGAAGCTTCTCATATACGCCGGAAGCATACTCCATAGACTTCTCCGATACAGGAATTACCTTGACCTGAACCGGAGCCAGCCATACCGGGAATTTGCCCGCATAGTGCTCAATCAGGATGCCGATAAACCGCTCAATGGATCCAAAGCATACCCTGTGAATCATGATGGGGCGCTTCTTTGTGCCATCCTCCGCCACATACTCCGCCTCAAACCGCTGGGGAAGCTGGAAGTCAAGCTGGATGGTGCCGCACTGCCAGGTTCTTCCGATGGAATCCCGCAGGTGGAAGTCAATCTTAGGTCCATAGAATGCGCCGTCGCCCTCATTTACAATATAGTCAAGGCCCATCTCCTCCAGAGCATTCCGCAGACCATTGGTAGCCATCTCCCAGTCCTCATCTGATCCCATGGAATCCTCCGGTCTGGTGGACAGCTCCACAAAATAGTCAAAGCCAAACTGCTTATACACCTCATCAATCAGGCGGGTAACACCCTTGATCTCGTCCGTGATCTGCTCCTGGGTCATATAGATATGCGCATCATCCTGTGTAAAGCAGCGCACCCGCATGAGGCCGTGAAGCTGTCCGCTCTTCTCATGGCGGTGCACAAGACCAAGCTCACCCAGGCGCAGAGGCAGATCCCGGTAGGAACGAGGCTGTGACTTATACACCAGCATGCCGCCGGGGCAGTTCATCGGCTTAATCGCATAGTCCTCCTCATCGATCACTGTGGTGTACATATTTGCCTTATAGTGATCCCAGTGTCCGGAGGTCTCCCAGAGCTTGCGGCTCAGAATCACAGGGGTGGAAATCTCCTGATATCCCTCCCTTAAGTGAATCTCATGCCAGTATTCCAGCAGGGTATTCTTGAGCACCATTCCCTTTGGAAGAAAGAACGGAAATCCCGGTCCCTCCTCCGCAAACATAAACAGACCCAGCTCCTTGCCCAGCTTTCTGTGATCTCTCTTCTTTGCCTCCTCCATCATGGTGAGGTAATTCTCCAGATCCGTCTTATTTAAAAATGCAGTGCCATAGATTCTGGTGAGCATCTTGTTCTTCTCGCTGCCTCTCCAGTAAGCACCTGCAATGCTGGTAAGCTTAAATGCCTTTACGCCCTTGGTATAAAGGATATGGGGGCCTGCACAGAGATCCGTGAACTCTCCCTGCTTATAAAAGCTGATGGTCTCATCCTCAGGAAGATCCTCTATCAGCTCCACCTTGTAGGGCTCGTCCTTCTCCTTCATCAGCTGGATCGCCTCATTCCTGGGCAGGACAAAGGGCTTCACAGGAAGATTTTCCTTCACAATCTTTGCCATCTCTGCCTCCAGCTTCTCCAGATCCTCAGGAGTAAATCCGCCCTCTCTATCAAAATCATAATAAAAGCCGTCATCAATCGCCGGTCCAATGGCCAGCTTTGTCTCCGGATACAGCCGCTTCACCGCCTGCGCCAGCACATGGGATGCTGTATGGCGTACCACACGCAGCTCGTCCTCCGCTTCCTGTACACTTCCGTCCGGTAAAATAATCTTCATCTTCCAATTCTCCTTTCCTTCTCGAGGCTCCTGCAAAAACTAAAAAACCCCTGGACACAGATCCTATGTCCAAGGGTGCATCTGCACGGTTCCACCTTGCGCTTTCACTCAATTCAACCTTTAACGCAGGTATACGCCGGCATTTCCCTCCGCCAGCTTTAAAGCTGTCGGATAATCCCTGCCGGGGCTCGGGACTGGTCTTCACCTATGTTCCGACATACGGCCCTTCCACCTTACGGCCGCTCTCTGGATGTCTTTCCATGGCTGATGGTTCCCTCACTGCCTTTCGCTGATTCTGATTATAGCATCTGCCCTACATTTGTCAATACCATTCCTAAACTTGTTATAAAAACACTGGCGAATATTTCTGTCATGGTATAAAATAGAAGGCAGACTGCAATAGAAGAAGGTGAATCGCTGCTATGAAAAAAATAGTTGTAATCGACGGCCAAGGCGGCCGAATGGGGAAAACCGTCATTGAACAGCTTCTCAAGCGCTTTCCCAACCTCAGCATATACGGAATAGGAACCAACAGCATCGCCACATCTGCCCTCTTAAAGGCAGGTGCTGCCTATGGAGCTACCGGTGAAAATCCTGTGATCGTCAATTCCTCCGACGCAGATATTATCATCGGTCCCATTGGCATTGTCATTGCAAACTCCCTTCTGGGGGAGATCACAGCGTCCATGGCTGCTGCCATAGGCACAAGCAGAGCCTACAAAATCCTAATTCCCGTAAATCGATGCAATCATTTTATCGCTGGCTGTCAGGAATCCTCCCTTTCTGACTATATTTCTATTGTCTGCGATGAGGTAGAGAGGAGATGCTTTTATGAGAACCGTTGAATTTAAGATGGAGCGCCAGGGACTTGTGCAGGCGGGAGATAAGGTAAAAATCATTGAGCGGGAGGGCACCAGCAGCTACAGCTACATCATTGATCCGGCCGTCGCCATGTCCGGCTGCTTTGCGGCCAGAAATCGGATTAAATCCCAGTATGGCATTGTCAAGGATATCCGTGAGAATTCCCGTGGGTTTTACGTGGTAGTAGAATTTGATGAGGACGAGCCATCCTGACCCGTCCTCATTTATTTCTGTCAAATTTATTCTAACGGTATAATCGTCACTGCTTCAGAGGAAGGGACAGTCTCCGCAATTTCCGGAGCTGTCGTCTCTGCCGGCGGTGCAGCTGTTCCGATTACAACCTCCTGATCTGATTCCTCTGTTGGATTCTGCATAGGATCAATCGGTGAGATTGGACTTATAATTACATTTCCTTCGGTTTCCTGCTGCTCAGCGGCTTCGGTTTCTGTCTCCTCCGGAAGCACGCTCAGGGTCTCCACCGCCCTGGTGTCCGAGGCGTCAATCTCCACCCCTCTGCTCCATCTCACACCTGTGATCCCCGAGGAGGCGCTCCACACACAATCCTGCCATAAGCAGTATAGCTTCCCATCCTGTACACTTGCCAGCTTCAAAATATCATTTCCAGAAGAAGCTTCTCCTGTCCTCACCCCATCATCCCGGATTTGCCGGATACTTCCATCTCGTCCGATGACAACAATCACCCCATATGCCCGCTTCCCTATCGAGGGATGATACTCTCCATATATGGCATCCGCGCTCTCAAAATAATAGAGATTCCCAATCGCACCGGAAAACATCCCGCTGACCGCTGTTTTTCCATCCCCGCTTGCATCCGTCCGGAAGATCTGGCTGTACCACTCCCCATCCGAGGATCTGTCCACATACGTGCTGTAATAAATAGAATTATCCACAATACAGAAGCCTTGTACACCATAAGCCTCCGAAATCAGCTGCCTATCTCCCACTGAATCTCTTCCATATACAGCTGCCTGGACACCATTTCCCCGCAGATGGTACGTGACCCCATTTAAAGCTGTCTCTCCCTTTTCAACATCCTCTATTTTTCCATCCTCTCCGACCTTATACCGGCGGTTCTCCATCTCCACGATGCCGCTGTCAGAGACAGCAGGATTTCCCAGTATATCTCTCAGATACAGGGATCCATCTGACAGCTCAATCTGATACTGTGCTTCCCCAACGGCTGCGGATTTCCCAGACTCTGCAGAATAAATTTCTCCCTCCTGGGAATAGTAAATGACATCGTCCAGAACCAGATATCCATCCACATTCTCTGCTATAATCTCCTTGGTCTTCTGTCCGGGGATCATCCGGGTCAAAACATCGCACAGAGCCTTCTCCGAATCCGAAAGACCGGCCCTGCTGCTCTCAGAAACCTTTGGGAGATAGTACACATAATCCCCGTAGGTGCGCATGGAATACCGCGTCGTCTTCTCCGGCGCATCCGCGTCCCCAAGGGGAAGCACCTTATTTTCCACTGTCCTTCGATAGAGAATCGTCTTAAATACACCTGTATCCTCATCATCCAGATAGCACCAAAATGCATTTGTCCGCACCAGGCTGTCCAGATCCTCCCCTGTATCCTCCGGCACATAATTCAAATCCGTCTGAATCTCCTGGAGATATCCCTTTGTCTCGTGGAGGGTGTAAATCTGTCCCTCGCTGCTCCACTCACCTGTCCGCATGATGCCGTCCTCATCAAAGGAATAGAGAAAGCCCTCAATCTCCAGCCACTGATCCGAAGCTCTTGTCTCCTCGTCCAGAAGATAAATCCATCCTTCCTCCGTCTGATTCCATCCCAGACGCTCCTCCTTCTCTATCTCTATAGCCTCCCCGGTGCTCTCCTCCTTTGTCGCAATCTCAATCCTCTGGTAGTCGGAGCGTATCTTCCCAACAATCCCCACCACAACAAAAATTGCCGCCGACATAACCACAATCGCTGCCAATATAAGAACAACTGTCTTAACAGGGGAATCTTGTCTCTTCTTTCTTCTGGCCACGCTGTTTATCCTCCTCATCCCTGCTTTGTGTAACCTATCTCAGTATAACAAAAAAAGAATCAACAGCCAAGGCTGCTAATTCCTTAAATAAAAATTACAATTCAGGACATGCGCTGCTCTGAATCTTATGAGCGTGCCGGGATTCGAACCCGGGACAACTTGATTAAAAGTCAAGTGCTCTACCGCCTGAGCTACACGCCCCTATTTAATTAATGCCCAAAGTCGGAATCGAACCAACGACACGAGGATTTTCAGTCCTCTGCTCTACCAAC
>CALWMT010000010.1 GCA_944382045.1 uncultured Enterocloster sp.
TCCTCCACCCGGTAGGCGTCCTGGTACTTGTAGTAGATCTCCAGATAATTGGCAAAATCCTTGGCGATCCGTGGGTGCTGGATATACTCGCCCACCACCTCCCGGTCCGGCTTCCTTCCCAGCTTCTCATACACCAGCAGAAACTGGGACAAATCCTCCCAGCCTCTGGGTGTGGCGAACCGCTTTCCGTCCACATCCGTCTCCACCTGGCAGAAATTTGCCGGCTTAATACCCAGATAGGACAAGATCGCCGGGTGGATGGCCCGGCTCTTGGCGTACTCCTTCCACACGCCAAAGTCCGGCTCCACATCCATGCGCTTTACCCGGTCCAGAGTCACCACATCAAAATCCCGGACCGATTTATTGTACTCCGGCGGGTTGCCCGCAGCCACCAGGATCCACCCCTGGGGCAGGCGGTGGGTTCCAAAGGTCTTGCACTGGAGAAACTGGAGCATGGCCGGGGCCAGCGTCTCGGAGACGCAGTTGATCTCATCGAGAAACAGTATTCCCTCCGTAAGCCCTGTCTCCTCCATCCGGTCGTAGACCGAGGCCACAATCTCGCTCATGGTGTACTCTGTCACGGAGTACGTCCGCCCGCCGTAGGCCTTCTTTTCGATAAAAGGAAGCCCCACCGCGCTCTGCCGGGTATGGTGGGTGATGGTGTAGGCCACCAGCCCAATCTCACACTCTCTGGCAATCTGCTCCATAATCTGGGTCTTTCCCACTCCAGGGGGGCCTATGAGCAGCACCGGTCTCTGCCGGATGGAGGGAATCACATATTCTCCCAGCTCGTCCTTTAACAGATAGGCCTCTATGGTATTCTTAATCTCTTCCTTCGCCCGCTTAATATTCATGTTCTTGTTCTTCCTCCAGCACAACCTTCATCGCCCAGGGCGGAACCCCCTCATCCGAAAACAGGGACTCCACAAAGACGAATGCCGCGTCATAGGGCGGCGGCTTGACCGGGTAGATGCCCTTTCCGTCTGTAAAATAAATGAGTCCCCGCAGCCCCGGCGTCTTCCCGCTCCTTTTAAGACTCGTCACATACTCAAAGGCCGGGCGGAAATCCGTCCCTCCATAGCCCTGAATCTGAAATGCCTCCATATATCCGCGCAGCTCCTCCCGATCCGCAATCAGGGTATCCGACCGCACCTGGTCATCACACTGGATGATGTGAATGCGTACTTTCCGGAAATAGGTCTCCGACTCCGAGAGCACATCGTAGGTCTCCTCCAGGAAGCGCTGAACCAGCTCCCCGGAGCAGGACATAGAGGTGTCAATGACGATGGCAAACTCCTCAATCCGGCGGATCTCCCTCGACTCAAGGGGCTCCAGAAGCGGCATATTGCCGTAGAGGGAAAGCCCATAGGAATAATAGGCATAGTCAAAGGAATCTGGATCCACCTGGAGCTCCTCCCGGAGCACAGAGAATTTCTTCAGGAACCGGCGGTAATCGTGCCGCTCCCGGTTCTCCACCCGCAGGGAATCTAAGAGGGGATCGCCGCCTCCCGGATCCTCCCCGCCCAGAGCCTCCATGGCGGACTGGGCCTTCTCCCGGTTCTCCTGCCACTTATTCTGCTGCGGCAGAGAGGCGGAGGGAGGCTCACTCTCCCACAGGTCATGGCTGTCCGCAAAGAACTCCGCAGCCAGCCTGGCGAAACGGCGCTCATCCAGGTTCATTTTCTTTAAGACACCGTAGATCCGCTGGGCTGTTAGGGCTGTGTCCCGTCCGATCTTTTGCTCCAGCTCCCGGCCCAGCCGCAGATAGAGCTCTCTGCGCCCAGCACTGGGCGGCACCCGCAGACAAGGCTTTAAAAGCCCGTCAATCAGCCACTCCACAGCGATGTCGCAGGCCAGATCCCAGTAAGCCTTATCCCGGCTCCCTCGGATATACATGTGGCAGAACAGGCAGTGAAGCAGCATGTGCAGGAATGCCCGGTTCACCAGCACCCGGCCCCGCTCATAGAGGGAAAACAAAAAATCAGGGCCATAGTGCAGCAGCTGCCCATCCACCGCCAGCCCAGCCCGGCCCCAGTCCGCCTCAAAGCCCAGGCTGCTCAACGGCAGATCCAAAAAGGGCATATTGACATAGAGCTCATTTCGTGACTGGGTCAGTATCCGGACGCACAGCTCCACCTGGTCAAGCTCCTGCAGTTGGCGAAGCCTTGCGGGATTTACCGGGGCATGTCCCTCCGGTGTCACGGCCTGGCCTCCCCAGACGGCTGCTCTCCCTCTGTCATGGACGCGTGCTCCGCCCTTATCTCCTCATACAGACGATAGAATGTCCACCCGCTGTTTTGCTCCGTGAGCACTGCCTTTAGATCAATCTTCGGAACCCCGGCCCTCCGCAGGGAGGAAAGAAGGAGATCCAGTCTCCCCCCGGAAAATCCCTTGAGCACCAGAACCTGCTCCGGTATCACCGGCAGCTCCCCCGCTGTCTCAGCCTCCTGTCTCTCAAAGCCCTTCAGCCCTGCCAGATATCCCACGGTCTGGTTCACGTCCTCAGGCCCTACATTCCGTATCCGCACCCCCATGCGCACGAACACGCTCTTCATCAGCGCTGTCTGCCTGGCCGGGATCCCATTTCCCGGGTTATAGTAGAGGGCCATCTCTCCTCTTATCTGCACCTTCATTCTCCTTTCAGAACAGCTCCCCGCTGTCCAGCATCAGCGTAAAGGGGCCGTCATTTAAAAGCTCTACCTTCATGTCCGCGCCGAACCGCCCCTTCTCCACCTGGGCCACATGGGTGCGGCACCGCTCCATGAAGCGCTCATAGAGGGCATCCGCCATCCCTGGCTCCCCTGCCTTTATAAAGCTGGGCCGGTTCCCCTTTTTGCAGTCCGCATACAGGGTAAACTGGCTGATGACGAGAAGAGCACCGCCCACATCCGTCAGAGAGCAGTTAGTCTTTCCATTTTCATCCTCAAATATCCGCAGGCGGCAGATCTTATCCGCCATCCGGTCCGCCATCTCCTCGGTATCCTCCCCGGACACTCCCAGGAGAATCAAAAATCCCTTTCCTATTCTTCCCAAAACCTCTCCGTCCACGCTGACCTGGGCGCGGCTCACACGCTGTACCACTGCACGCATTATTCTGACTCCTTTTCACCGAAGCAGCATGCGAAGGGAATCCAAAATGCCTCCCGAAGCTGCCTCCTCATACAATATTTCCCTGGCTCTGGCCGGATAATCCGTAATCAAATTGTCCGCTCCCAAAAGCGCCATGGATTTTAACTCTGCCGGTCTGTTCACCGTCCACACGTGGACGGCCCGGCCCGCCTCGTGGGCAGCCTCCACCAGCCGCCGGTTGGCCAGGCTTGCGCGGATGCTGATAAAATCCACGCTTTCATCTTCATAATAGCGCCCGTAGGCCGCCGGCAGTATAAGGCCGGCTTTCAGCTCCGGGCAGACCGCCTTCACCCGCTCTAAGTAGGAGAGGCGCACGGAGGATATCACGCACTGCTCCTCCATTCCCCACTCCCTTATAATCTCCGCCGTCTTTTCCGGAAGGCAGCTGTCCGCCCCCAGATCCTTAAGCTCAATATTGAGCTTGAGCCTCCCCTGGCAGAGCGCAAGGGCTTCCTCCAGAGTGGGAATTCTCTCCCCCGCAAACTCCTCTGAAAAATAGCTCCCCACGTCAAGGCCCTGCGCCTCTTCAAGGGTCAGATCCCCCAGCCGCCGGTTCACCCCTGCCACCCGCTTCAAATTTATATCGTGACAGAGAACCACCGCTCCGTCCTCTGTGGTCTGCACATCGATCTCCGCTGCGTCCGCCATCTCCTCCATGGCAGCGGTGAGCGCCGCAAGGGTATTCTCCGGAGCCGTCCGGCTGCTCCCCCGGTGGGCCGTGATCTCCGTCTGACCCAGGGAGGACCAGTCGAAGGCCGTGCCATTGCGGGCCATATCCCATATAAGAAACAGGCTTGCCGCCACAGCCGCCGTGGTGATGCGCAGAAACCATTTTCTCCTGCCGGGGCCGCCATACGGCGCGGCAGGATCCCAGGCCTCCCCCGGCTCTTTGCCTCCTGCTGCCCGATAGTAGGCTGCTGTCAGCACGCTGTAATCCACTGCGGACGCCAGGATGGAGCCCAAAAAGAGAAGGCACGCCTCCAGCCGCACTGCCGTTTCCGTCAGCACCGCTGCTGCCGTATAGGCATCTCCAAACAAGGTCACATACAGGGCGCAGAAAAAAACAAGGACAGCGTAAAGCAGAATGAGGATAGCTGCCAGCGCTCCATTCGCCGCCAGAAGCAGGCCGCTTAGGCGCAGCCACCGGCCCGCCAGCAGCCGGCGGCTCCTCCTCACCCCATCCGCAAACCGCAGGCGCTCCACCATACAGGTGAAAAATACCAGCATGGCCGGAATCCCCGCGAACATCATGAGCGCAGCAGCTGCGGCCAGCACAAACGGGATTCCCAAGGCTGCCAAAAGCTCGTCCAGGATAAAGTCTATGGGCCTGATCCGCGAAAAGACCCGCAGCAAAATCCAGCCGTTCATGAACAGGGCGCCCATCACGGCCAGGGGCAGAAGCTGCCAATTTTTCTTTTTTATCTCATCCCGATTTTTTTCCAGAGCTCCCCGGCAGATGGCAAGCCCGTCCACCGTCCTGCAATGCGCCGACGCCTGGCAGGCGGTGAGGATTCCTCCCACCTCCCCGGCAATGAGAAGCGCCCCCAAAGCCAGCAGAAGCAGGAGGCTTGCCGCCGTCAAGGGGTGTAGGAGGAATTCCTCCAGATTGCTCATGGTCAGGTAGCTGTATCCGGCCCTCTCCAGCGAAAACCGCAGGAGGCTGTCCGCCAGCCTAACATAGAATGCACCTGCAACCAGCCGGTAGACTGTCTCGAATACTACCAGCTGGCGCAGGTTCATCTTTATCACTGTATGGATCTGTAAAATAAAATTTGCCACGTCTGTTCTTCTTATGCTTCCTGGGGCGTATCTGAAAGCCCCTTTCCCGCCTGGCTCTCCTGCTGCCGCTTTGCGAAAGCTGTTATCGCCTCATTTAGGGAAAACATCTTTCCGTCCAGCATATCCACCATATCTGCGCAGGCCTTCAGCTCCTTTAAAAGGTTTGCCGGAGCGTTGCCCTCGAATTTATAGGCGATTTTGTGCTCCAGGCTGGCCCAAAAGTCCATCGCTACGGATCGGATCTGAATCTCCACCTTAGTCTCCACCGGGCCGTCTGTCAGATAGACGGGAACCGTCACCACCATGTGGTAGCTCTTATACCCGTTGGGCTTAGGGCACTTAATGTAATCCTTCACATGGAGAACCGTCACATCCCCCTGGCTGGCAATCATATCCGCTATCTGGTAAATGTCTGAGGTAAAGGAGCAGATGATGCGGATGCCCGCAATATCGCTGAGGTGCTCCATCATATTTTCAATAGTAACCTCATAGCCGTCCTTCTTCAGCTTCTTCACAATGCTGTCCGCTGTCTTAAGCCTGGACTTTATATGCTCAATGGGGTTGTAGTCATAGCGGTTGGTAAACTCATTGTTCAAAATCTCAATTTTCGTGCTCACACGCTTGAGAGCGGAATCATAGAGGAACATCACCGAACGCCACTGATCAACCTGGTCGTCCGTCTTAGGGATATTGGCCATTCCTATCCCCCCTGCCTTCCGTTACAGTTTTAATCCTTTCAGCAGATCGCCGAGACCTGTGGTCACAGAGGCCGTCTCCTTATAGTTGTAGGTCTCGTGCTCATCATGGTCCGCCTGCTGCTCTGCCAGAGCCTTCATGCTCAGGCTGATCTTCCCGTTGTCCACAGAGAGGATCTTCACCTTCACCGTCTGGCCCTCCTTCAGCACTACGCTGGGATGCTTGATCCGCTGGGTGCTGATCTGGGACACGTGAACCAGTCCGTCCACGCCATCAGCCAGACGCACAAAGGCACCATAGGGCTTTAAGCTGTCCACTGTGCCCTCTACCACATCGCCGGCCTTAAACTGAGCCAGGCGCTCCTTGCGCTCCGCCTCCTTCTTCTCCATCTCAACCTGACGTCCGGAGAGAACAAGGCGCTTCTTCTCCCGGTCAACGGTGATAATCACCGTCTCCACGTGCTTGCCCTGCCAGTCCTCCAGCTTCTCCACATAGCTGGCAGAAAGCTGGGACGCGGGGATAAATGCGCGGACGCCGTCCACATAGGCAACCACGCCGCCCTTTACCGCCTCGGAGATCTTGACCTTCACAATGGTCTTATCCTCCATCATCTGCGCAAACTGGGCCCACTGCTCGCCTTCCTTGCTGTCGTCCTCCGCTTCCTCCACCCGCTTCTGATCCAGAGCCGCGTAGGAGGCCTCAAGCTCCTGTGCGTAGTCCTCCATGGTTTCTGCAGGCTCCTGCACTGCAGCCTCCTGGGTTACTTCCAAGTTTTTCTCTTCACTCATAATTATCTCCTCACCTTCCGTATACTGCAGCCGCCAGGGCGGCAGGTGTCTTCCTTTCCGCCTCCAAATGGCCGCGAATTGATTCCCCTACATTATAGCAACAACCTATGGGATATTTCCACTCTTTTCTTTTAAAAAATAAAAAAATATGCTATGATGCAATTAATATATGTAAGAAAGGATCCGTCTCTATGATTGATTTAATGGACCTGCACACCCATACCATCGCCTGCGGCCACGCCTACAACACGCTCTATGAGATGGCCCGGTCCGCTTCTGAGAAGGGGCTGGCCCTCTTTGGAAGCTCCGATCATGCCCCCTCTATGCCCGGCAGCTGTCATAAATATTATTTTACCAACTTCCGCGTCATCCCCCGGGTGCTTTACAGCATGCCCCTTCTCATGGGCGCCGAGTTAAATATCCTGGATTTTGACGGCCAGGTGGATCTCCCCCCGGACATTCTAAAAAAAATGGACTACGCCATTGCCAGCATCCACATTCAATGCATTGCCAAGGGTACTGCGGCCGATTATACCCGCGCCTACGTGAAGGCCATGGAAAATCCCCTGATTCATATCATTGGCCACCCGGATGACTCCCGGCTCCCTGCGGACTATGACACCCTTGCGGCAGCAGCCAGGGAAACGCATACGCTTCTGGAGATCAATAATTCCTCCCTGCGCCCTGGAAGCATCCGGATCGGGGCAAAGGACAACTGTGCCAAGCTTCTGGAGCGCTGTGCCCACTACGGCACCTCCATCATCATGGGCAGCGACGCCCACTGCGAGGCGGACGCAGGGAACCACCGCTATGCCATAGAGCTTTTGGAGGAGCTGCAGTTTCCTGAGGAGCTCATTGTCAACACCTCCTTAGATCGGGCCGCCTCCTTCCTTCCCTGCCTAGCTGCGCGGCTTGACGATCCCCTTTTGCGCGCCAGGGAGGCGGACGCCCGCCGAGTCCCCTCGCACAGCGCGGCAGCAGACGAGCCTTCTGTCAGCGGGGGGATGTAAAAATGATCAATTTTCTCAACCTGGAATATTTTCTGGTGGCCGCCGAGGAGCTCAATTTCACCAAGGCCGCCAAGCGGCTCTACATTTCCCAGCAGTCCTTAAGCAACCACATCGCCAACCTGGAAAAGGAATTCGATGTGATGCTCTTTAACCGCACCTCCCCCCTGACCCTGACTTACGCGGGGCAGGCGCTGAAGGCCAAAGCCCGGGAGATCCTGGATCTGCGGGATGAGACCTACCAGGAGATCCGGGACATCAAGGATTTTACCACCGGACAGCTCTCCATCGGCGTCTCCCACACAAGAGGACGCTTCATCCTGCCCGAGATCCTGCCGGTCTACCAGGCCCAGTTTCCCGGCATTGAGCTGCACCTGACCGAGGGCAATTCCAGCCAGCTGGCCGGAAGCCTTCTCCACGGCGACATTGACCTGATGATCGATCTGCTTCCCCTCAATGTGGAGAATGTGGAGACCATTCCCATCTGTACAGAGGACATCCTCCTAATCGTGCCGGACAAAATACTGGAGGAGCACTTTCCCGGCCGCGCGGATGCGGTTAAAAAGCAGCTGGCTGCTTCACCCGACCTGAGGCTTTTGGCGGACTGCCCCTTTGTGCTTCTGAAAAAGGGAAACCGGGTGCGCACCATTGCGGACGAGATGTTTGAGGATGCACAGATCACGCCCCGGATTGTGCTTGAGACGGAAAACATTGAGACCGTTCTCTCCTTAAGCCGAACCGGCATGGGCCTTACCTTTTATCCGAAAATGTTTATCGCCCGGGATCCCATTGCCCCCACCGGCCTGACAGCCCTGGCGGACCGGTTCCATCTGAATTTCTATTCCCTGAACTATGCCAGAGCCCACGGAACTCTGGGCATCGGCTACCACAAGGGCCGCTATATGTCACGGGCTGCCAGGGAATTTATCCGCATTGCCCAGGAGCGGATCCCCCATGGAGATCCGGGAAGGTGAAAAGGAGACAGCGCCCCTCCTGACGGAAGAATAAAACTCCCCCTTGACATACATTTCCTTTTTTGTTAGTATACAAATAGTAACTATTATCATTATTAGAGAGAAGGAGATGCTATGAAGGTTTTAAAGTATAGCCGTCAGAGGGAATCCATCAAAGCCAGTCTGATGAGCCGCCATGACCATCCCACGGCAGACGCCCTATACGCCAGCATCCGTGAGGAATTTCCCAATATCAGCCTGGGCACTGTATACCGCAATCTGAATCTCCTGGTGGAGACCGGGGAGATATGTAAGATCCACTGCGGTGACGGTGCCGACCACTTTGACGGCAACACAAGCGATCATTATCATTTTGTATGCAGAGAATGCAGCCAGATTTACGACATGGAGCTTAAGGCCGCAGAAGCGCTGCGGGAGCTGGACACCTCCGCCCAGGATTACGCTCCAGGAGTGATTGACGGCCATTCCGTGATGTTCTTCGGCCGCTGCCAAAATTGTATTGAAAAAAATAAAAAAGAAGGTATTGACAAACCGGCATAAATGGTATATATTAATATCAGTAACAATTACTATTATTAATCTTAAATAAATATAAAAGAAAAGGAGATACGAACTATGAAAAAATGGGTCTGTACAGTATGCGGTTATGTATATGAGGGAGAGAATCCCCCTGAGAAGTGCCCCCAGTGCGGCGTTCCGGCATCCAAGTTCAAGGAGCAGAAGGCGGACGAGATGGCTTGGGCCTGCGAGCATGAGGTTGGCGTAGCACAGGGTGCTCCCGAGGATATCATGGCTGACCTGCGCGCAAACTTCGAGGGCGAGTGCTCTGAGGTTGGCATGTACCTGGCTATGTCCCGCGTAGCCTACAGAGAGGGCTATCCCGAGATCGGCGAGTACTGGAGAAGAGCTGCCTTCGAGGAAGCAGAGCATGCTGCTAAGTTTGCAGAGCTTCTGGGCGAGGTTGTTACCGACAGCACCAAGAAGAATCTGGAGATGCGCGTTGCCGCTGAGAACGGCGCTACCGCAGGCAAGTTCGACCTGGCGAAGCGTGCGAAGGCCCTGAACCTTGACGCGATCCATGACACCGTTCATGAGATGGCGAAGGACGAGGCCCGCCACGGCAAGGCATTTGCCGGACTGCTGAAGAGATACTTTGGCTAATTAGAAAGCATATTTAAAGGCCGTGGAACCATGCGGGCAGCTGCATGGTTTCACGGCCTATTATTATAGCCCTAGGTATTGCTTTTTCTTCTGCTCAAATTTAAAAAACAGGTAAAGCCGCCCACATAGGACGGCTTATTCTCTTTAGAATAGCTCTGAATGGCTCCCCACCCGATAAAGCATAAGAACCAAGATACCATCGTTAATTTCATAAATCAACAGCCAATCCGGCTCTATATGGCATTCCCGGCACCCTTTATAATTTCCACTCAATCCATGGTCACGATATTTTTCCTCTAAAGTTTCACCATTGGAAAGTTTGTCAATTACGGCAAATAATTCATCCGTATCTTTCCCCTGTTTTTTGGCCCGTTTCAAATTCTTCTTAAACTGGCCGGTAAACCGAACCTCGTACTTCATTCTTCCAGCGCCGCCTTTAACTCCTCCATACTATGATAGCCTTTTGCATTCTTATCCTTCATAATCCGTCTGCCCTCTGCAATAGCGGCGGCAGTAATTTCATTGGGAGTATCTACCTTTATTTCAAAGGGTATCCCTCCTGTGCGGATCGCCTGGCGGAGAAACATATTGACGGCGGTTGTAAGATTTAATCCCAGTTCGCTGAAAAGTTGTTCTGCAGCGGCCTTTACTTCTGTATCCGTTCGTATATTCATATTAGTAGTAGCCATAATATCCCTCCTTTGCAATCTATTATATATATAATGTAACGCAATATATCTAGAATGTCAATATATGAGGCTTTTTGGGCATTTATCCTTCATTCACCTGCGCCGGTGTCCTCCCAAGGGGCGCATGCTTCTTTTCCAGAAGCTCTCTCCCGGAGGTATACACAATGGTCACTCCAAGCACCATGAGGAGCAGGGCGATGATGAGCTGCAGACCCTCCACCATAAACACCGCGCTTCCCGCCTGGACTGCCTGGACCAGCGCGATGGAGCGCTCCACCAGGGCGGTAAAGGTCACGCAGAGCATAATCACCAACGGAACCACAAGCGTCCGGAATTCCCGCCCCGTCACCTTTAAGAACACGCAGAGCGTGATCAGAACCAGAGCGCTCAGAAGTTGGTTGGCGCTTCCAAACAGGGGCCAGATATTTGCATAGCCAATCTGAGTCAAAATATAGCCGAATACTAGGGTGATCACCGTGGCAAAGTATTTGTTGCAGAGCAGCCTTCTCCAGCCCTCCGCATGCTCCATGTCATCCACGCTGAACAGCTCCTGGAAGGACATGCGGCCGATTCGGGCCACAGAGTCCAGGGTGCTGAGGGCCAGGGCGGAAACACACATAGTCATAAAGCACTGGGCCACATACACCGGCACGCCGAACAGCTCCAGAAGCCCGGCTACGCCCGTGGAGAAAATCTGGAAGGGAGTCCCCGCCGCAGCCGTGCCGTCCGCCGCAGCCGCCGCTCCTGCCACACAGAGAGCGATAACCGCCAGAAGGCTTTCCAGGACCATCGCGCCATAGCCGACCTTCAGCATATCCTTCTCATTGGAAACCGTTTTGGATGAGGTTCCCGAGGAGACCAGGCTGTGGAAGCCGGACACTGCGCCGCAGGCCACGGTCACAAACAGAATGGGGAACAGATCTCCCAGGCCTTCATTGTGGAAGCCGGTAAATGCCGGCAGATTCATGGACGGCTGGGCGACCACCAAGCCCACAACCGCCCCGATAATCATGCCCACAAACATAAAGGTAGTCATGTAATCTCTCGGCTGCATGAGAATCCACATGGGCACCACTGCCGCCACAAAAATATAAGCAAAGGTCAGATATGCCCACGTATCTCCTCCCGCTGTGATCGGGAAGCACATGCCGATTCCGAGAGCCGCCGCCGTGCAGGCCAGTCCGGCCAGCACCTCTTTCCAGCCTGTAAAGTGAAATTTCTTCTGAATCAATCCAAATACCATGGCAAAAGCGATAAACAGCAGGGAGATGGTTCCCGCCGCCCCGTTAGCCTTGGCCGCAGGGGCCAGCTGGGTCACACCGTCCACTGTCACATAGGCGTCAAAGGTTCCCGCAACCATGTCGGCAAAGGCCGCTGTCACTATCAGGGTAAACAGCCAGCAGAAGAGAAGAAACAGCTTGCGGCCTGTCTTTCCGATGTATTTCTCAATCAGAAGCCCCATGGACTTTCCCTCGTTCTTTACGCTGGCATACAGGGCTCCAAAGTCCGTCACCGCGCCAAAGAAGATTCCGCCGATCACAATCCACAGGAATACGGGGAGCCAGCCGAAGGCCGCTGCCTGAATCGCCCCCGTCACAGGGCCCGCTCCCGCAATAGAGGAAAACTGATGGGCAAATACCGTCCATCCGTCTGTGGGCACATAATCCTCCCCGTCCTCCATACGAACCGCCGGGGTCTTGGCCTTGGGGTCGATTCCCCACTTATTTGCAAGCCATCTTCCATATAAAGTGTAGCCGGCCAAGAGGCAGGCCGCCGCTGTCAAAACAATCACAAGTGTATTCATACTGATTCCTCCTGGTATACGTATCACACGCAGGCGCCTTGAAGCACAGGCACCAAGCGCTCATTAAACAGCAATAAAAAATCCTCCGCCAGCCGGCAGATTACTCTGCCGAAAGACGAAGGATAGTATCTCCGCGTTACCACTTTCATTGCCGGAATCTCCGGCCTCTCACACGCATCAGCGCCCCGCAGCACGGCGGCGGCACGAATCCGATCCCCTGTAACGGTGGGCATCCGTCCCGGATTACCGGCGAAACCCGCGGGTCACTGCCCGTACTCTCCGCCCTCACCCGGACTGCTGGCAGGGGATGATTTCTAGCCTGTACCGTCCCCTCACACCAGCCGGGGACTCTCTGGAGGTCACGCGCCCGCGCTTCCCCTGGGGAAAGGCGCCGGTGCTGCAGCCAAAAACCGTGTCCTGTTCATCGCATTTTGTCTGCTGCTTTACAGCAGTAAATTATGATTGCAATTATAATCCCTTTTTTTCGATTGTCAAGAAATGTATTTATTTTTATACAAGGCTGCCTACGCAAAATAGCAAAATTTTCGATAAATTTAATTGAAATAAGCAAAATTTTCTGATACAATAAAGAGACCAATCAATCGCTGTCCGGTTTCACATTCTGCCGAAGAATCCTCCGGCGGAGTGCCGCTGAAGCAGGACGGCCATACATAAAGAAAGGCGAGGTAACATAAATGGCAACAAAATACGCAGGAACAAAGACAGAAAAGAATTTGCAGGAAGCATTTGCAGGCGAGTCCCAGGCCCGCAACAAGTACACCTACTATGCTTCCGTAGCCAAGAAGGCCGGCTACGAGCAGATGGCTGCTCTGTACCTGGAGACCGCTGACCAGGAGAAGGAGCATGCCAAGATGTGGTTCAAGGAGCTCCACGGCGGCAAGGTGAGCAATGACATTGCGGAGAACTTAAAGGACGCCGCAGCCGGCGAGAACTTTGAGTGGACCGATATGTACGCCCGCATGGCCAGAGAGGCCAGAGAGGAAGGCTTTGAGGATCTGGCGGTGAAGTTCGAGCTGGTAGCCAAGGTAGAGGCCGCCCATGAGAAGCGCTACAACAAGCTGCTGGAGAGCCTGCAAAACGACAAGACCTTCAAGGGCGACGCTCCTCTGGGCTGGAAGTGCAGGAACTGCGGCTACATCCACGAAGGACCGGAGGCTCCCGATGTTTGTCCCTGCTGCGCCCATCCCAAGGCCTACTTTGAGAGAAAGGTTGAAAACTACTAATCCACAGGCAGCGTGCGCCGAACAGCCGCAAAAGCCTGCGTCTTCCGGCGCACAATAGGGAAAGCCGGAGCTTTGTCCTTTTCGAGGGCATTGCTCCGGCTTTTTTATGATTCCTTGGGATAACCCAAAAGCGTTTTCCTTATAATCCCCCTGAAAACTCTCATCTTAATATAGAGTTTACAGGAGCTTTCCTAAAAATGCAAGCCTCTCTCACTCCAGCCCGTACAGCTCAATCTCCATTCCCGGATCCAAGCGCAGCCAATTTCCAAGCCCATAGACTGCATTGCTGATCACATGCTCTCCGTCATTGATAAATACTTCTATCAGATTCTCGTCAGCCAATACCTCCAGATGCGCCTCCTCCGCAAGCTCCGGCGTCTCCGAGATGAGATGTGCCCCGGCAAAGCGGGGATAGACCGCGCTGCGGTCCGTGTAAATCCGGCGATTCCTCCTGCCGATCCGAAATCCTCCCACATCCACCTGCTGGCCCTCCTTTAGGTCAAACACAGCCCGGTATCCGTCCGGAGCCTGGGATGTCTCGTTGATTTTCCGGGAATAGGCGGCCCGCACAGCCGGGTGCATCCGCAGATAGACGTGATTCCCTTCTATCTCCACCACCCGGGGCGAGGAAAACATGCCGATCCAGCCGTCCCCGGAAGGCTTTGGCATCCGCACCCAGGCCATCAGGATTCTGCGGCCCTCTCTGTCCAGCGTTGTCTGCGGCGCGTACAGATCCATCCCCCAGTCCATGAGCTGGCAGCGGTCTGCAATCTCCAGCCGGCCGGTGCCCGCTTCAAATTTGGCAGGAAAACACAGCACATGATTTTTCTCCTTTTCCTGTACATCCGGCAGCCCCATGGCCGAGACAAGGAGCACACTTCCTCCCGGCGTCTTTACATAATCCGGACACTCCCACATCCAGCCGTATTCCGGCCCTTTTTCCGTCTGACTCACATAGGTCCATTGGCGAAGATCCCGGCTCTTAAAGATGAGCACTCTCCCCTGCTTCATCTCCCTGGTGCTCCCCAAAATCATGTACCAGCTGTCCCCTTCTCTCCACACCTTGGGGTCCCTGGTGTGGGTCCTGTCCCCGATCTGCGGGTCCGTGAGCGGCGGCAGCACCATCTCTTTGTCCCTCCAGTTGTCAAAATGGAACCCGTCCTCCGAGGAAATCATCATCTGGCAGCTCTCAAACTGCTCGTTGAAGCTCACATGGATATCCTCGGGATCCGCTGGCTCATAGCGCACGCCGGTGTAGATCAGGCAGAGCCTTCCATCCTTTTCCACCGCGCTTCCGGAAAAGCATCCATTTTCATCTCCCCGCTTTGTGGGAAAAAGGGCAATGCCCCTGTGCTCCCAGTTCACCAGATCCCGGCTCACCGCATGGCCCCAGTGCATCGTCCCCCACCGGGGCGCATAGGGAAAATACTGATAGAACAGATGATAATATCCCTTATAGTAGATAAGGCCATTGGGGTCATTTACCCAATTGTCCGGCGCTTTTGCATGAATCCTCTGGATTTTGCCCGTCATATGCTGTCCTCCTTATGCCTGTTATACTCTGTCAGGACTGCTCCTCCATATAATTAATTCCCGTATTCTTGTCAAAGAAATGCAGCTTCGAGGGCATGAACACAAAGGAAATAGCGTCGCCAATGGACCGCAGCTCATACTTGGACACCCGGGCCACAGCCTGGCTCCCCCCGAAGGTAAAGTAGAGGTTGTTCTCGTTTCCCATAACCTCGTTGTTGGTGATCACCGCCTGAAGGCGCTCTGTCCCATCCTGTTCCGCTCCCTGAGAATCCAGCTTCACATCCTCCCCCCGGATTCCCAGAACCATCTCCCCCTGGCGTCCGCCCAGCCGCCGGAGGGTGTCATCCGGAAGCGTCAGGAAGCTTCCGTCCGCGAACCGCACCTGGTTTTCCTCAACCGCCACCTGGAAGAAATTCATCTGCGGAGAGCCGATAAATCCGGCCACAAACTGATTCTTCGGATGGTCGTAGAGCTCCATGGGCTTTCCCACCTGCTGGATCACCCCATCCTTCATAATCACAATCCGGTCCGCCATGGTCATGGCCTCCACCTGATCGTGGGTCACATAGATGGTGGTGGCTCCCAGATCCCTGTGGAGCTTGCTGATCTCCGTCCGCATGCTGACGCGCAGCTTGGCGTCCAGATTAGATAAGGGCTCGTCCATGAGGAATACCTTCTGGTTCTTCACAATCGCCCGCCCCAGGGCCACTCTCTGGCGCTGACCGCCGGAAAGGTTCTTGGGCTTGCGGAAGCGGTACTCCTCCAGCCCCAGGATCCGGATGGCCCAGTCCACCTTCTCCTTAATCTGATCGGAAGGCAGCTTCATGTTTTTCAGGCCGTAGCCGATATTTTTCTCCACCGTCATGTGGGGATAGAGGGCGTAATTCTGGAACACCATGGCAATCCCCCGGTCCCTGGGAGCCACGTCGTTCATTTTCTTTCCATCTATGTAGAGCTCCCCGCCGGTGATCTCCTCAAACCCGGCCACCATGCGCAGGGTTGTGGACTTTCCGCAGCCGGAAGGACCTACAAAGGCGATGAACTCCTTTTCCTCAATATTCAGGTTAAAATTTTCCACTGTATTTTTCTTAGCGCCGGGATACATCTTGCACACATTGCGAAATTCTATAAAGCTCATAATCGTCATCCTTCCTTTGAACCGGTGGAGGTAACGCCCTCCACAATCTGCTTGGAGAACAGGGAGTAAATAATAATTACCGGAATGGTCACCAGGGTGATAACCGCCAGGGTTTCTCCCATGGTTGTATTGTCGTTGGAGGTGATGGAATTAAGTCCAATCTGGGCTGTCAGCAAATCGCTGGAGGTAAAGACCAGGGAGGGCCACAGGTAATCATTCCACACATTCAAAAACGTAAACACGCTGACCGTGGCCACCACGGTCTTGGACATGGGCAGAACCATGGTGAAGAAATATTTCACCGGCCCGCAGAAGTCCAGCTGTGCCGCCTCGTAGACATCGTCCGGCAGGCTGACAAAAACCTGGCGGAACAGGAAAATGTTAAAGGGATTCACAATCAGCGGCAGGATATATCCCACAATGGTATTTAAAAGCCCCGCCTTGGCGATAATCAGGAAATGAATGGTGATAACCGTCTCCGTGGGCACAATGAGGAGCATCATGATTAACAGCAGCCATTTATCCCGGAAGGGGAACCGGATCTTTGCCAGGGCATAGCCCGCCAGGCCGTTCACAATGATGCTTAACACAATGAGCACCGCCGCGTAAAACAAGGTATTTGCCATGTACCGCAGAAAACTGGTATCCAGAATGATGGACACATAGTTTTCGAAAAAGCTTCCGCTCGGCGCCGGCGGGATAAAGGCCGCCGCGGAATTCATATCCGCCGTAATCTGGGCGTCCGGCTTAAAGGAATTGGCTAACATCCAAATCACCGGAAACAGGAAAAACACGGACAGAACCAGCAGAACGCCCACCAAAATCCAGTTACTCCGCCTTTGCTTTTTTGTGAACATGATTTCCCTCCTCCCTGTCCTTTGTCAGGACGCTCTGAATGATTGTCAGGATTACCACAAAGATTGTAAACACAATCGCCATGGTGGACGCCAGGCCCATCTCCCAGTTGACCGTGCCGGTCTCATAAATATCGTACACAATGGTGTAGGTGGAGTGGTCCGGCCCGCCGCCCGTCATAACCATGGGCTGCACCAGCATACGGAAGGCGCCGATGGTGACGGTGATAAACACGAACACGCACAGGGGCTTCAGCTCCGGCAGAGTGATATCCTTAAATCTCTGCCAGGCGCTGGCGTGGTCTATCTCCGCCGCCTCGTAGAGGGCGGGACTGATGTTCTGCAGGCCTCCCAGGAAAATAATCATCTGATACCCCACACCCTGCCACACGCTCATGAGGGCGATGGAGGGCAGCGCCTGGTCCGCGCTGTGGATAAAGGGCTGGGTGTCAATGCCAAGGTGGGCGAGCAGGGTGTTTAAAATTCCCTCCGGGCTGTAAATCTGCATCCACAGGGTGGAGACCACCGCTAAGGACATAACCACCGGCACAAAGAAGGCCACCTTAAAGTACTTCTTGCAGTGGGCCGCCCGGTTGATGGCCAGGGCCAGAACCAGGGCCCCGCCGCACTGCAGGGGCACAATGATAATCACAAATTTTACCGTGTTTAAAAAGGACTGGACAAAGAGCTCGTCTTTAAAAATGTCAAAATAATTTTCCAGCCCCACAAAGTGGGTCAGCTCCGGATTCAGTGCGAAGTAATCCGTGAAGCTGAACAGAAAGGTCAGGGCCATGGGCAGGAACAAAAATACCGTGAGCAGCACCAGGGCCGGACCGAAAAATGCCATTCCTACAATTGAATTTCGTTTCTCCATAATCTATTCCCTCACATATCGCTCCAGCTTCGAATCAATCCGCTCCACTGCCTTGTCAAGCTCCGTCTGGACATCCTTCCCGCCCAGCGCCGCGCTCTCAAGCACCTCCTGGAAGGATGTGCTCACCTGGGGATAAACCGGCGTCTTGGGTCTTGGGTGTCCGTAGCGCTCCAGCTGCTCATACAGGGCGCTGTAGTTCTCATCCGACTGGAACACCTCAATATTCGCAAATGCCTCATAGGTGGAGGGGAAGCTCTTTGCCAGCTCCCAGATGCGGATGCCGCTCTCGGTGCCGCTCATCCACTTCACCAGCTCCGTGGCCCCCTCGATGTTCTCCGTATCCGCAGAGGCGGCGAAGGCCCAGGATCCCGTGGGCGTATAGGTCCCGCCCTCCCAGCTGTCGCTCACCACATAGGGGGCTACCCCCAGCCGGATATCCGGATAGCTGGTGTAAATGGTGTTGACCTCCCAGGCCCCGTCAAACTTGAAGGCAGCTCTCCCGCTCTCAAACAGCTTGTCAATGGGGGCCTCCGACATATACTCCCGCTCCACTACGGTGCGGAAAAACTCCATGGCTTTTGCGGTGGCATCCGCGTTAAAGTATCCGTCTACGGAAAGTCCGTCCCCGCTCACCAGCTCCCCGCCGCCGGACCACACAAAGGGCGCGTAATAGTAGATGCTGCTCTCGCCCACCGGAAAGGTCATATCCAGGGGATATCCGTCCTTTTCGTCCATGAGGGGCTTTAAGCCCTCCAGGATATCCAGAAATTCCGTCCACGTCCAGGGATGGTCCGCGTCAGGGACCTGGATGCCCGCCTCCTCTAAAATATCCTTATTGTAGTAGAGGCCCACGCTGGACTCCATCACCCCCAATGCATAGAGCTTTCCGTCGTAGGTTCCCTGCTCAATGATGGAGGGCAGATACTCTCCCCGCTCCTCCTCCGTAAGCTCCGCCAGGGGCTGGATGATGTTATTGGCCGCGTAGGCCGCCACATTGGGGCCGTCCACCGTGAGCACATCCGGAAGTCCCCCGGCCATCACCGAGGCATTAATCTTGTCCGAATAGCCGCCTCCGCTGTCATTTCGCGGGACAAACTCAATGTCCGCAAAATAGCGCCCGTTATAGGCCTCATTGAATGTCTCCACAGACTCCCGGTAGGCCTGCCCCTCCTCCGTGTCCTCGATGGAATGCACCCAGATGGACAGGTACTGCTCCCCCGCATCGTAGCCCGCTATATCGCCGGGAGATGGGTCCCGCTTCTGGCAGCCTCCCAGAAAGGCAGCCGCCAAGGCGGCTCCTGCCAGAAAAACAAGCTTCTTTCTCATGTAAGCTCCTCCTTCTTGTCACCCTCCTCTGCCCGGCTGCGCCCTCCGGACAAAAGTGCCGTTCTCTTTCCTCTCAGCATCTAGTTACCGGTTAAGTAACCGGTTCCTTTAGCCATATAATAGTCTTTTTCAAGCTCACTGTCAATGGCCGGCGCTGTAATTTTTTCATTTCGGCATATCTGCTATTTTCATCGTATTTTTCTGTGCAGGTTTCACAAAACCGGTTTTGTAACCGGTTATTTATTGATTCTCTCCCTTGTTTTTTGCTATACTAGAGTGTGCCAGCAGGCAGAGGCCGCCCGGGCTTCTGCCCTTTGGAGACGGAAAGAGGTATGTATTATGAAGACAAAGAAAGTGACCTTCGCGGATATCGCCGCATATACGAATTTTTCAAAAACCACGATCTCCCGGTACTTTAACAATCCGGATTCTCTCACCCTGGAGAACCAGCAGAAGATTGCCGAGGCCCTGACGGCTCTCAATTATAAGGAAAATAAGGTGGGCCGCATTCTGGCCAGCGGAAAGACGGAGTTTGTGGGCGTGATTATTCCCAACCTCTACATGCACTACTATTCCGAGATGCTTAATCAGCTCTTAGCCACCTATGAGACCTACGGATATAAGTTCCTCGTCTTTGCGGGGAATGAAAAGCCCAATGTGGAGCGCCGGTATATCGAGGAGCTTTTGGCCTACAACATCGAAGGCCTGATCACCTTAAGCCCTACCATTCCCTCTAAGGAGCTGGCTCAGTACAACGTTCCCGTGGTCGGCATCGAGCGGGAGGACGAATATATCTGCAGCGTCAGCACGGACAACTACCTGGGCGGCGTCCAGGCAGCCAGCCTCCTTCAAAAGAGCGGCTGCGATATTCTCATCCATGTAAATGCCCATATGCCTGAGACCACCCCCGCCTCCGGCCGCATACGGGGCTTTGTGGACATCTGCCGGGAGCAGGACCTGGCCTATGAGCTGATTCTCACCGACCTGGGAAACACATTTAAGGAGAATCACGAGCGGATATCCGCCCTTTTAAGCCAGCTGGAGGAGAAGTATCCCCACAAAAAAAAGGGCATCTTCATGCCCAATGACACCCACGCCAACGTCCTTTTAAATATATTGATCCGAAAGTACGGGAGGTTTCCGGAGGACTTTTGCCTCGTGGGCTTTGACAACTCCCCCATCTCCGAGGAGGCGGTGATCCCCACCAGCACCGTGGGCCAGCAGATTCCCGTCATCGCCGGGGAGGCTATGAAGCTCCTCTCCTCGCTGATGGAGGAGAGGAAAAAGAGGAAGCCCGCTCCCCTGGAGGCGCCCATTCACCGGGTGGTCACACCCATCCTCATACGGAGGGAGACCACGGGGTGAGCGGACAGGCTGCTCTGTACCCCGCGCGCCCCGCTTTCCCGCCAATTTTCAGCTGCTGAATCGAAAAAATCCATTTTTATCCTCCTCCCTCCATGCTATGATAGAATGGTTCCCGGATCAGGACAGATAAGAAAAACAAAGGAGGTGCTTATCCATTATGGCACAAAAACAGATACAGGGAAAATACAAATTCCTCACATTCAGCTATGACGACGGCGTTACCCAAGACAAGCGGCTTGTAAAAATCTTCAGCCGCTATGGCCTCAAGGCCACATTCAATATCAATTCCGAGCTTCTGGGGACTCCTGGTTCTCTGCGGCGGGAGAATATGTGGATTGGCCACAACAAAATAGAGCCGTGCGAGGTGTCCTCCGTGTATCAGGGGCACGAGGTGGCGGCCCACACCCTCACACACCCGCATCTGGTGGAGCTCGATGACGAGGAGGTCGTGCGCCAGGTTGGAGAGGACCAGAAAAACCTGGAGCGCCTCGTCCAGAGAAGCGTGGTGGGCATGGCCTATCCCGGAGGCGCCAAAAACGGAATCCATTTCGACAGCCGGGTGATCCGCCTGATACGCTCGCATACCAGCATCCAATATGCCCGGACAACCAAGAGCACGTACTCTTTTGACCTGCAGGAGGATCTGCTGCAGTTTAATCCCACCGTCTACCACCTGGAATTTGACCGGATGATGGAGCTGGGAGAGGAGTTTTTAAAGCTGAAGCCAGACCGTCCCCAGCTTTTCTATATCTGGGGCCACAGCTATGAATTTGACTATTACGACACCTGGGACAAATTTGAGTCCTTCTGCCGGATGATGAGCGGACGGGACGATATTTTCTACGGGACGAACCGGGAAGTCCTGCTCGGATAGGCGTCCGGCGCTTCTCGTGAACTGCTGGCTTACACCTCTGGCATTTCACCCGCCGCAATATAGCGGCCCGCATTCCTTCCTGCCTCCGC
>CALWMT010000011.1 GCA_944382045.1 uncultured Enterocloster sp.
AAGAGGTCTGCCGATGCCCGGCTTTACTACACATTATATATTAGGCATGAAGGCGTACAATGACATGCCGCAGAACAATCTGAAATTTATTATTGCCAAGTACCGCTGGCTGTATCAGCTGGGTCTTCAGGGGCCGGATATGTTTTTTTATAATCTGCCCATCCTGCGCCACAGAGACCATCGGAATGTCGGCTCCTATATGCATGAGCATCATGTGAATGATTTTTTCCGCTGCTGCTTTCTCCAGCTGGCCCGCATTGATTCCCGCCAGCAGAGAGAGCAGGGGCTGGCCTTTATGTGCGGCTTTCTCTGCCATTATATAGGAGATTCTATCTGCCATCCCTACGTGTATGGCAGAATTGCATACGATATCCAGCATCCAGGTGCCTACTATCACGGCCTCCACGCAAAGCTGGAGAACGATATCGATGCCCTTCTTCTGATGAAATACAAAAAAAAGAAGCCCTCCCAGTTCAACCAGGCAGCTACGATCTGCCTCAATGGAATGGAAACCCAGTTTATATCTCGTTTCCTCTCCACCTGTATCAATGAGGCGTTTTATCCTCTGAGCTACAAGAACCGCTACCAGGTGACCGCCGGGATGATTCACCGTTCGATTCTCGCCCTGCGCTTCGGCTGCCGGACTCTGGCTGACCCCAACAGCCGTAAAAAGGACAAAGTGGAATTTTTTGAATCCCTGTTCTTCAAGAATCCGGTTGCCTCCAGCAAGCTGGTCACCGACACGGTGGAGGATCCTGTATGGAGCCTGAACCTGCACCATGAAACCTGGTGCAATCCCTGGGACAAGCGCATTGCCTCCCAGGCCTCCTTTCCCAATCTGTTTAAGCAGTGCTTAAAAAAGCTCAATACCGATTTTTATCTGATCAGCTCCATGCTGGAGTCTGGCCATACGCTGCAGCTTTCCCTGCTGGAGACCCTGCTCGCTGAGCTGGGAAACTACTCATACCACAGCGGCCTCCCCTGTGATGATTAAATCACAGGGAAGGCCTGCCCTATCTTATTCAATAATCTGGTCACCATCTTTTACGCAGTAGCTTGTCTTCACGCCCAGACGGACCATCCAGTTTTTCGTCTCCATGGTCGACCAGGGGCCGCTTCCGGCTCCGCCGCCGTTGTCATTGTCCCAGAGCCACTGGGGTGTTGGCCAGAGCGCTATGCTGGGACGGAGGGCCTTGTACACCTCATAGGTCACGCCGCTCTGCCCGTGGTGGGCCAGCTGGACAATATCGCAGTCCAGAGCTCCCAGGTCATGCTCCGACATAAGCTTGTTTCCGCCGCTTATGGCCAGATCCCCCAGGAACACTACATTGGTTCCGTTGAGGGAAACCAGGTAGGCCACACTGCTGTTGTTGATCACATCGCTGGTCAGCTTATAGGCCTGGTTGAGTACCTGGATCCGCGCAGGTCCGGCCTCAATTACCTGTCCGGAGACAATATCTCCGTGAAGGACCTCCGGCGATACCTTGGCGAAGGCCCCCTTGACATAGGACACCATGCTGGCCACATCCGCGTCATTCTGCGCGTACCACTCATCCTCCAGGAAGGAATAGTAGATGCCGTCAATTACAATCTCCCCGCTGTGGCTGTACAGAATATCCGCGAGAGCTCCTATATGATCCGTATCCGGATGGGTGAGCAGCCAGGCCTGAACATGGCCGCCCTTCTGCTTGATCTGGTTTAAGAGAAATTCCGCGTTGGCTCTCCAGCCTCCGTCCACCACAATCAGGCCGCCGGCCCCCGTCTCGATAATCACGGAAAGGCTTTGGGCATCGGTATCATGGTTGGCGTACATGGTGAGACGGCCCGGCCCAAAGAGGGAGGAGGAATCCGTCACTGGGGTGGAAACCGCGCCGAAGGCCATCACCTGCGCGCTCCCGCCTGCGGCAGCTCCCTGGGCCGCTTGGCCGGCAGCCTGTCCAGCCCCTGTCTCAGCCGGAACCGGCGTCAATATATCCTGGGCCGCCTGCACAGCGGTCTGTCCGTCATCAATCACCAGCGTCCCCGGTGACTGGAGCGCCTGATGCTCCGCAAAGGGCTCGGAGGAGGTCATGGCAAAGCTTTCAAGATTCAATCCCCGTCCGCCCGCCATCAGCATGATTGCTGCCAGGAGGCCGGCTGCCGCGCGTCTCCAGTATTTGTCAATTCTCGCCATAATAATCCCTCTCTCAATCTACAAGGGCAACTAACGCCCTCTGCTCGCCTGCCTTCATGGTATCATTCATAAGGTATGCGCTCTCATCGCCCTCATCGTCATAGTAGAATACCTGGACGCATACGTCATGCTCGTCAAAAAAGCTGCCGTAGTAGGTGTCATCCTGGCCGCCCTCAGGGTCCGGCGCTTCGTAATAAAAATTCTGGGTCGCAGTAGATTCTCCAATTACCTTCAGCACATCCTGCGCATAGGAAATGGCGTCCGCTCCGGTGGTCTGGTGCGTAACTGGAATCAAAACTGTCAGGGAATCTGTGGCGGCGTCATATCTGGCATCCAGATCCAGCACAAAGTCCGCATACACTCCATAGGGATCCATGAAGGCATCCCGAAGATCCTCTCTGACCTCCAGCCAGTCGATCGGAATGTCCTCATTCACCTCAAGATCCGGAACGCCGTCTCCCTCGATGGTGCCGCTGGTAGGCGATACAATGTTGCTCTGTGTACAGCCGCAGAGAAGAGCGGCGGATGCTGTCAAAATCACTGCCAATTTCTTCCAATTTATCATTATAGAAAACCTCCTGATTTTTTAACGGTAATATTATAACGAAGTTTCCAAGGATTTAACAGTCCTTTTTTCTTACGAAATTATGTTATTTTTATAATTCCCCTTGATTTTTGCAATATGTAATGTTATCATGTTCAATATAATTTATTTTTACATATTTTTGAACATGTTTGAGGAGGTATCTGTCATGCAAAATAAATCCCAGCCGGAAAAGACAACCCTGCTGAAGCAAATGGATTGGGTGACGACTCTGATTCCCTTTGTGTGCATTCTGCTGCTCTGCTTTTTATTTATGGTGTATCCCGCGGGCTCCTCTTCTATTCTGGGATCCATTCGATTTTTCCTGGGCGATCAGCTGGGAAGCTATTATCTGATCCTGGGACTGGCCGCTGTGATCTGCTCCCTCTACATGGCCTTTTCTCCCTATGGAAAAATACGCCTTGGAAATCTTCCTAAGCCCCAATATTCCTCCTTCCAGTGGGGCTCCATGATGTTTACCGCCGGACTGGCGGCAGACATTCTGTTTTACTCTCTCTGTGAATGGATGCTGTATGCAGGTGAGCCGCATATCGCGGAGATGGGTGCCATGCAGGACTGGGCCGGTACCTATCCTCTTTTTCACTGGGGACCTATTCCCTGGAGCTTTTATATCATTTTAGCTGTTTCCTTCGGCTTTATGATTCATGTGCGCAGGAGGAGCAAGCAGAAATATTCGGAGGCCTGCCGTGCCCTTCTGGGCAGCCGGGTAGATGGGATTTGGGGAAGGCTCATTGACCTGACCGCTGTTTTTGCCCTGTTAGCAGGTACCGCCACAACCTTCGCCCTGGCTACCCCTCTTCTGTCCATGGCACTGAGCAGGGTCTTTGGGATACCGGAAACGAATTTTCTCACCATCGCTATTCTGGCTGTAATCTGCCTGGTTTATACGCTGGCCGTATACTTTGGCATGAAGGGTGTGGCCCGTCTGGCCGCCTCCTGTGTATATCTGTTTTTTGGTCTGCTGGCATACTTTTTCTTCTGCGGCGGACAGATGCGTTTTATTGTGGAAACAGGGCTTACCTCCCTGGGCAATCTGACTCAGAATTTTATTGGCATGGCCACCTGGACCGACTCCCTGCGCACCTCCTCCTTTCCCCAGAATTGGACAATTTTCTACTGGGCATACTGGATGGTGTGGTGCGTGGCAACTCCTTTCTTCATCGGAACCATAAGCAGAGGCCGGACGATCCGCCAGACCGTGCTGGGAGGATACTTCTTCGGCCTGGCCGGCACATTTACTTCCTTTATCATTCTGGGGAATCAAGGTCTTGGCCTGCAGCTTTCCGGCAGGCTGGATCTGTTGGGAATATATGCTGAGACACAGGATCTATATCAGACCATTATTGCCATTTTTGAAACGCTGCCCCTGGCAAAGGCTGGTCTGGTCCTCCTGGCGCTGACTATGATTGCCTTTTACGCAACCTCCTTCGACGCCCTTGCCATTGTTGCCAGCTCTTACTCCTACAAGTCTCTGGACGCTGACGAGGAGCCTGATAAGCGTGTGAAGCTCTTCTGGGCTGTGCTTTTAATGCTCCTTCCCATCGCCTTGATTTTTTCGGAGAATTCCATGACGAACCTGCAGACCGTGTCCATCATTGCTGCGTTTCCCATAGGAATTATCATCTTTCTCATTGTTTGGAGCTTTTTTAAGGATGCTAAGCGCTATCTGGCGGAGCTGCCGCAGGCAGACCTCCAAGCGCATATCCCGGGCAAAGAAAAAGAGCCGGCAAAAGGAACCGACCCGGAGACCACTGCTGTGAGTGAAGAAAAATAGAGCTGCACGCCTCTATAACCTTTAGAAAAGCGAGGGCTGTATCACTTCCGCGCCCTCGCTTACTGCTGCTCGTGCATAAATATGTACACTTCCTTTATCCTTTAGTTATCCTGCAACAGAATTCTTTGAATCCTGTCCTCCGCCTCTGTCTCATCACTTCCCTTAAAGTAAAAAGTCAGAAACCCCCGCATCCTCAGATTCTTCATCTCATCGTACTGCTTCAGATTAGCCCTGGCCTTGTCATCACTCACGTAAATATCACAAGAAAACTGATTGGCTGTCTGAATTAGATAGGAAATGGGAATCGGATTGAATGCTCTTTCCCTGCTGTCTATTCGCCTAGTCAACATACGATCACCTCGTTTCTATGCTGCATTGACGACGGGTTACCACTCTCCTTTGAATCAATATACTCACCTTTATATCAAAAGAATAACATTTTCCTTACGAAAAATCAAGATTTTGTTGATGATTATTTCTTAATTTTCAATTAATTTAAGAGAAACATTCCCATTTTACCGTCAATATTCGACACTCCGCCTTCCCTGCCGAAGAAGGCGCATCCGCTCAGGTAAAATGGGAATGCATAAAAATACATTTTCTCTTATTCCGCACTGACGGTGACGCCCTTCACCGCCCAATCATAGTTCTGCATTGCCTGCTGAAGAGCCAAATCTGCGCAGGTAAATCCCGACTGCGCCTGAAGATAGGCCAGCTCCTGCTGCAGATATCCCAGCTGGCTTAAGCTTCCATTCTGCCATTGAAGCTGCGCTGCATTCCAGGTAAGCTGCGCGCTCTGCATGGCTGTTGCCGCAGAATCGTAGGCTGCCTTCTGCTCCAGGATCGTATCGTAGAGCGTCTGTATGCTGGACCGCAGACTGTCCTCGCTGTACTCCACATTGCGAAGCTTATTCTTTGTCTGTGTTGTTGTCTTTGTCGTCCGGACCTGGAGATCTGACATGCCGCCGCCCGCAGAGGATCGCAGACTGATCAGCTCGTAATTATTTCCCACCGCCTTCTCCTTATCCGCGTTCACGTCAATAGAGGCAATGGCCCCCACATCTGCTGCGGGAACCGGACCAATCTCCGGGTTTTCGTCCGCGTCATACCCTGTAAAGCTGCACAGGCTTTTGTAAAGCTGGCTGATTGTGTCATCCAGGCTGTTTAAGGTGCTCCCTGCAGAGGCCGCCTGGGCCGCCGCAGAGAGCACATCGCCGCTCACCGCCAGTCCCTGAGCCTCCATCGTCTGCTGGATCTGGCGGGCAGTCTCCGCAATTTCGAGTGCCTTAGCTGCCACAGCCCGCTGAGAGAGGAGCTGCTCGTACTGGTTCATGAGGAGCTGAACATTGTATACCAGTGTGTTGAGCTGCCGGTTCAAGGTTTTTTCATTTCTTGCCCCAGATTTCTCCATTGACCGATCCAGAGATGCTGCCGTGCTCCGCATCTGTTTGGCCGTCATCCGATTTGTAACAATCTCTGTCTGCACATCCACTATATCTGAAGCCGGTATCTGGTCGATGGCATCCTCCAGCGCTTCCGCCTGATCGAGCAGATCCCTCGCCATAATCCGGCTTTCCACTGCAATCTGTGCCTGATCCTCTTCTGAATTTTCCATCCTGTCATAAGCGCTTTTTATGGGGCCGTAAAAATTCTTAATCAAATCGGGGATCTCCTCATACTCCATATGGCTGTCCTCAAGCTGTGCCATATAGGCAAGATACTCCTGTGTCGGAGCCTCCCCCGGGCCATCTGCCAGCACCTCCGCTGGAAATACCAACGCTAGCAAAAAAGCACACCCTGCGGCTGCAGTCCGCTTAAAAAATTCTTTCCGAATCATTCGCATCTGTCTCCTCCCCTTTCTAATTCGAGGTGGTAAGGCCCTTTACATTCCAGTCATAGCCTTCCATCGCAAGGAGAAGCTGGAGCTTCTGGGAGTTCACGCTGTTCTTAGCTGAAATATAAGCATTCTCCGCTGTCTTATATTCCAGCTCTGTACCCTGGCCCACGCTCTTTTTGACCGCCGCTTCGTTCAGGTCAACCGCCGCTGTCTCCAGCTGTATCTGCGCTGCGTTCAGTGCATCCCTGGCCGTCAGCACTGTGTCATACTGGGTTCGCAGGGAGCGAAGAGCCGTATCCTTCGCATTCTGGATGTCCACCTGATTGGCCTCCACCAGATCCTGGCTGCTCAAATTTCCCGCCTTTTTCTCATAATATTTCACATCGTAATTATTGGCCGCAGCGGTCTGAGAGTCTGCCTCTGGATTCATAGAATCAATCCGGCTAAGATCCGGTTCCGGCACCGGCATGATCTCCGGCTGGGCATCCACATCCCAGCCAAGCATCAGGCAGAGCCCTCGGTGTACATTCTCTGCTGACTTCTGCGCGGAGAGAATCGCACTGTCTTGATCCTGCACACTCTTCTGCGCATTTAGCACATCTATCTGCGTAGCCATGCCCACAGCCTGCTGGGCCTGGGCCACTTGGTACTGCGCCTCCAGCAAATCACGGGTGCTCTGCAGCGTCTCCAAATTGTATTGCGACTGCTCATAAGTCACCATCAGCTGCTGGGCCTGATATACAAGACTCGCCTCTGTCTGATCATATTGGATTTTCTCCATATCCGCATCCTGATAATTATTATCTGCCTGCTGCGTCAAAAGGTTAGCAGAATAGCGCAGGCTGGCCGCCGATACATCATCATCCACAGAATCCACCTGATCCCAGATATCCTGAATATCATCCATATAGGCGTCGTACACATCATTCAAATCCTTATTCCTCTGATCCGCATAGGTGGACCGGTTGCTGCGCACAGTAGGATTATATTCATGAATAAGGTCCGCCAGCTCGCCATATTCCATCACATTGTCCCGAAGGGAGGCCCATTTTTCCTCTGTGTAGGCAAACTCCGGGCTCAAGTCCTGATTATAATTTGGTGCGGGCGGCTCGGGCGGCTGATATGTATTGTCATCCGGATGATTTACTGCCGCAAATGCGGAAAATGGCATTGCCGCTGTCATAGCTGCCGCTGTTAAAATAGCCGTCAAACGACGTTTGCATATCTTCTTGTTCTGCTGTCTCATTCTTATATTCTCCTCTTTCTGAAATAAATGATTATCTCTGGCTGCAATCCTGCTCTGTCCCTGTGCAGGCCCCCCGCTCCAGAATCTGAAGCTCCCTGGACGCGGTCTTTAGAATCAGCTCCTGGTCCGCCTCCTCCTTATAATAAAGAGCAATGCCCTTCATGGAGAGCAGAAGGCTGATCTCCGCCGTATATGCAAAGGTTTCCTGGTCCATCGGACACCTTATCTTGTCCAGACGGTCATACAGCTTTTTTATAAATTCCTCAGAGCGCAGATCCTGGGGATCCTGAAAATGAAAGCCTTCCCCTCCAAATATCTGGCCTTGGTTGACTACATTCAAATCTGAGAACAGATTTTTATACATCTTATATCCCACTCCGGATGTTCCTTCATCCATAAGCTGCTTGAGCAGTCGCAGAGGAACCTCGAAAAAATATCCCCCTGCCTGATCCATCGCTGCCAGGACTGTCTCCTCAAAACGTTCTCTGAACCCTCTCAAAACGTAGCGGACCAGGTCCTCCTTGTCTTCAAAGTAAGTATAGAAGCTTCCCCGGGAGATATCCGCCTCCTTGATGATCTTATTGATAGAGACCTCGGAAAAGGGCACCCGGGTAAGCTCATGGACAGCTGCGTCCAGTATCGCCTTTCTCTTCTCCTCTTTTAAATTAAAAAAACGCTGCGCAGGCATCCTGCCGCCTCCTTGCACACTCTCTGTATCCTTCGTAAAACATGACACCTTGTCACCCTATAAAGTATAGACAGCCTTCCAGCCATTGTCAAGAATGGAAATATTAAAATTCTGTGAAAGGTCTGCGCTTTCGAAACCGTCTCCGTGCCATCCTCCTATCCGCCAAAAAAGCGCAAAAAAGGCATGGCCCGCAGATGGCCATGCCGAGCAGCTATTCGGGGCGGCGCTCCTCCCCCATATTTTCCGTCTCCTCCACGATGTAGATGGGCCGGTCCTTTAACTCCGTAAACAGAATCGCGATATACTCCCCGATAATCCCAATAAGCACAAACATCATGGCGAACATAAAGCAGAGCAGCACCACAATGGTGGCGTACCCGCTGGGAGCGCCCTGGCGGGTGAACAGCGTATAGACCATCACGGCCACGCCCAAAAGGGCGGAAAAAATGCCCGTGTAGATGCCGAGCTTTAAGGGCATATTGGAAAAGCACAGGATGGTGTTGATGGAAAATGCGAAGAGCTTCTTTAAGCTGTATTTGCTCTCCCCCGCCACCCTTACGCCGGCCTCATACTCGATGGTGGTGCGCTTAAAGCCCACGTTCTGCACGTAACCCCGCAGGAAGCGCACCCGCTCCCGGTAGTTTTCCCGCATCACCCGGGCCACCCGGCGGCTCACCGCAAAGAAGTCCGAGGCATTGGGCTCAAAATGCACATCCGATATGTGGTTGATGAGCCAGTAAAATCCCGAGGAGGTGATGTTCTTTATGAGTCCGGCCGTGCGGTTTTTGGTGCGGACCATGCTGATGACCTCATAGCCCTCCTCCCGCTTTTTCAGTATCTCCGGGATGCAGGCGGGCGGATGCTGCAGGTCCGCGTCCATGCAGACCACCACCTCCCCGCTGCTAAAGTCCATGCCGGCAATCATGGCCGCCTCGTGGCCGAAGTTCCGGGAAAAGCTGACAAGCTTCACCCGCTTATCCTGGGCCGCCAGCCCCTTGAGCACGGAAAGGCTCTTATCGGCACTGCCGTCATTGACAAAAATCAGCTCCCAGTCCCAGCCTGTCTCCTCCAGCACCCGGGATGTCTCTCTAAAAAAATCTTCCAGCGCTTTCTCCTCGTTGTAGACGGAAACTACAACGGAAATTGTCCTGTCCATGGGTTTTCCTGTTCCTTTCTCCGCTTCACCCAGCCGCCGCGGCCGCTCTACTCCCAAATCTCAATCTGCTGGCTGGAGTGGGTGGGCACTCGCTTCTCCTCAGGCGGCAGCTGCATATAGTCCCCGTACACCTCCGTGAGCACCTCATGCCAGCCCTTGGGAATCATGAGCTGCGCATCCTCAAAGGCCGCATCCTCCACGGCCTCGCACCAGCTCCCCTCCAGGGTCACATACAGATAATCCGGCTGATAATTGCTGTAATACCACCTGGTGCCCCGGCTCCTTCTATCCTTCAGGGCCGCAGCCCTCTGCATGGCAGAAATCAGCCGCAGGGGAATAAACCGGCCCACGCCTGCCAGGCCGCCCACAAAAATCTTGTGGATGAGGCTGTATTTCTTAAAATCAAGGCCGGGCCGGTGGCCCATGGCCAGGCCGTAGATGGCCTTGTGGACAAACCGGGTAGCTGCGGCTCCGGCCGGGCTGGCGGGAAGCTTATCCAGGATAAAGAGGTCCACCCAGATGTGGTTCAGCTTTCCGCCGTAGAAATTCATCTCCGGGCTGTCCTGGTGGCAGCGGCTGTTCTTGTAGATAATCCGCGGCGTAAAATCAAAGAACGCCCTTCCATCCCGGTAGGAATCCGGAAGGAGCAGCTCCATGGTATCCGGAAGCTCCCGCCCTGCCACCTTCACAAAGGCCTCGTACTGGCTGCGCAGAAATACCACATCCGCATCGTCATCCCAGGGGATAAACCCCTTGTGGCGCACTGCCCCAATCAAAGTCCCCGCGTCCAGGGCGTAGCGGATTTTGTACTTTCGGCAGATGCGGTCGATTTCCTTCAGTATCTTTAAGCTGGCCGCATGGACCTTGCTCATATCGTAATGTTCTGTCATTTTCCAACCGCTTCCTTTATCACTCTCGCCATATAGTCGATTTTCTCATCCGTCATGCCGGGATACACGCCCACCCAGAAGGTGTCCCGCATAATCCGGTCCGTATTTTTAAGGCTCCCCACAATCCGGAAGCCCTTTCCCTCGGCCCGCATCTCGTCAAAGCAGGGGTGCTTGGTCAGATTTCCCGCGAAAAGCATCCGGGTCTGGATTCCCCGGCTCTCCACGTACCGCACCACCTGATTCCGGTCCACGCCCTCCCTGCAGGTGATGAGAAAGCCGAACCAGCTGGGCCGGCTTCCCGGACAGGCCTCCGGGAGAATAAGCCTGTCCTCCGTGCCCGCAAGCCCCGCGTACAGCCGTTCAAAATTATGGCGGCGGCGCTCCACAAAGGATGGAAATTTCTCCAGCTGGGCGCAGCCGATGGCGGCCTGCAGGTCCGTCGCCTTCAGGTTATAGCCAAAGTGAGAGTATACATACTTGTGGTCGTAGCCAAGGGGCAGCTCCCCGTACTGCCTGTCAAAGCGGTGGCCGCACAGGTTGTCATGGCCGGAGGGGCAGACACAGTCCCGTCCCCAGTCCCTGAAGGAACGGATAATCTTATTTAACAGGGGATTCCTCGTGTACACCGCTCCCCCCTCTCCCATGGTCATATGGTGGGGCGGATAAAAGCTGGAGGTGCCGATATCCCCGATGGTGCCGGTAAACTGCTCCTGCTCCTTTCCGTCCTCCCGCACCGTGTATCTGCTTCCCAGGGCGTCGCAGTTGTCCTCCACCAGCCAGAGCTTATGCGCATCGCAGAATGCCTTCACCGCATTCAGGTCAAAGGGATTTCCCAGCGTATGGGCAATCATCACCGCCTTGGTCCGCTCCGAGAGGGCGCTCTCCAGCATATCCACGTCAATGTTGTACTGAGGGATTGTCACATCCACGAACACAGGCACGGCCCCATACTGGATGGCCGGCGTCACTGTGGTGGGGAACCCGCAGGCCACCGTGATAATCTCATCGCCGGGCTTAATCCGCTGCTCGCCGAGCAGGGGGGAGGTGAGCGCCATAAACGCCAGAAGATTGGCGGAGGAGCCGGAATTTACCAGCGAGCAGAAGGGCACGCCCAGGTACTCTCCCAGCTTTTTCTCAAAGGCATCCGTGTACCGCCCGGAGGTCAGCCAGAACTCCAGGGCGCTGTCCACCAAATTCACCATCTCATGGCGGTCGTACACCCGGGAGGCATAGGGAATCCGGTCCCCCTCATGGAAGGGCTTCTCCTGATTGTGATATTTATCGCAGTACTCGGATACCAGGTCCAGTATCTCCTGTCTCGCCTGGGTCTCCGTCATATTTTCAAACATTCTCTTCTCTCCTCTCAACGAAAAACGGTAACAGTTCAGACGGCGGGTATCTTCTTACCCGAAAAACGCTTCTATCTGCCGGTCCATAACCGCCCGCATATCCTCTCCGGCCAGGTACGCCTTGTACCACTCCACGGTCTTTTCCAGGGCTTCCCCCACGCCGAAGCGGGGCCGCCACCCCAGGGCCCGCTTGGCCTTCGAGCTGTCCAGCTTCAAAAATCCCGCCTCGTGGGGGCCGCCGTCGGATTTGTCCACCCACCGCAGTCCTTCTCCCCAGAGCGCGCAGAACCTGTCCGCCAGCTCCCCGGTGGTGATGCAGTCGCAGTCATCCGGCCCCACATTGTAATATCCCTCCAGGGAACGGTCCTCATACTGGGCCTTTGCCAGCATCAGATAGAGGGCCAGGGGCTCCAGCACATGCTGATAGGGGCGGGTGGACTTGGGGCTGCGCACCACGATGTCCTTTCCCGCTGCCGCTGCCCGCACACAGTCCGGGACAATCCGGTCATTGGCAAAATCACCGCCGCCGATCACATTTCCCGCCCGGGCCGTGGATACCGCGCAGTCTCCCTGGCTGAAAAATGACTTCTGGTAGCTGTGGGTCACAAGCTCCGAGCAGGACTTGCTGTTGGAGTAGGGGTCATAGCCGTCCAGCCGGTCAATTTCCCGGTATCCGTACTCCCACTCCTTATTCTCGTAGACCTTGTCCGTGGTCACATTGAGCAGGGAGCGCAGGCCGCTCTCGTGCCTGGCGCACTCCAAAAGATGCACCGTGCCCATCACATTGGTCTCATAGGTATAAACCGGGTCCTTGTAGGAGTCCCGGACAATGGGCTGGGCCGCCAGGTGAATCACAATCTCTGGATGGACCTTATCAAATGCCCTCTGCAGCGCGTCTAAGTCCCGGATATCTCCCCGGATGTCCTCCACTGTGTCTCCGATTCCCGCGATATGATACAGGCTGGGGTCCGTGGGCGGATTTAAGGCATAGCCCGTGACCCTTGCCCCCGCCAGGTCCAGAATCCGGCAGAGCCAGGAGCCCTTAAAGCCCGTGTGCCCGGTGACGAGCACCCGCTTTCCCCCATAAAAATTCTTCAGTTCTTCCAGTCGCACCCTTTCCGACCTTCCTTTCTCTGCGCACCGCTGCGTTTAGTCTTTCCATATTTTCCAGGGAGCCTTCCCTGACTGCCACAGCTCCTCCAGCTTCTTCATCTCCCGCTGGGTATCCATGCACTGCCAGAATCCGCCGTGGTAGAAGGCCTTCATCTGGCCCTCTGCCGCCAGGCGGCGCATGGGCTCCTGCTCAAATACCGTGGCATCTCCCTCCAGGTAATCAAAAATCTGGGGATTCATCACCATGAAGCCGCCGTTAATCAGGGCGCCGTCATTGTCATCCTTCTCTCGAAAGGAGAGCACCGTATTGTCGTCCCCGATATCCAGAACTCCCTTCATCTGGCCCAAATTCACTGTGGTGATGGTGGCAATCCTTCCATGGGAGCGGTGGAAGGCCTCCAGGGCCCTCAAATCCACATCGGAAACCCCATCCCCGTAGGTGAGCATAAAGGGCTCGTCCCCGATATAAGGCTCTATCCGCTTCACCCGGCCCCCGGTCATGGTGTTGAGCCCGGTGTCCACCAGGGTTACCCGCCAGGGCTCCGCGTAGTTGTTGTGAACCTCCATCTTATTATTTGCCAGATCAAAGGTCACATCGGAGGTGTGAAGGAAATAATCCGCGAAAAATTCCTTCACCACATACTGCTTGTAGCCCAGGCAGATGACAAAATCATGGTAGCCGTACTCTGAGTAATGCTTCATAATATGCCAGAGAATGGGCTTTCCCCCAATCTCAATCATAGGCTTGGGCTTTAAATGGCTCTCCTCGCTGATTCGGGTTCCCAGTCCCCCTGCCAAAATTACAACCTTCATAGCTTCCTCCTTGCGCTAGTCCCTGAACACATTCCAGTTATTTTCTTCCAGAATCTGATACGCCTTTCGTATCCGCTCGTGCCCGTTCCAGTATTCAAACTCGTCGGCCAGGTCATCCGCCTGGGCCGCAAACTCCTCGTCCGTCATGCCGGGCACCTCCAGGGCCCGGGCCTTAATCTGCTCAAAGCGTTCCTTCCGGTACTTTGCCTTGTCCACCTCATGATAGGTAGTATATACATTTCCCCACAAAAATGCAACGCAGAAAAGGGCGGCAAGCATACCGTACAGCCATTTTACCACCTCTTTCATCTGCATCGCCAGGGCAAAGGTGAGAATAATCCCAAACACCCCCACCTGAAACTGCAGGGTGTAGCGGGAGGAATTTAATGCATATTCCTCCTTCTCGAAAATATACCGGGTCATAAATACCAGCAGGTGGTTCATGCCGCCGCCCGCCAGAAGCATCAGCGGCATGATGGAGCGCTCCCAGATGCGGAAGCGGAAATTCATCCACAGGGCCGTCAGGTATCCAAGGCCCACAAACATGCCCAGGAAATAGCAGCCCTTGTTGGAGAGCTCCCCGTTTGCCATCAGGGTCTGCAGCTCCTCGCCGCCCACCAGAATCCCGGCCAGGGACTTTAAGATAAAGCGGATGGGGAAGGTGGGGTTGTCCATAAGTATCACCCACAGGGGGCGGCCCGTGGCCCCGGCGTGCTCCTCGATGACGAAGGAATTGCTGATAATATAGAGCAGAAGGGGGAGCAGGGCACAGAACAGGTACAGCACGTACGGCTGTCCCGACCTGCCGCCGGGCCGTCTGCCAAGCCGCTCCATGAGGAGGCAGAAGCCGTAGGCCACTATCAGAACAGAGGCATAGCTGGCGCAGTACGGCCCCGCCGCCCCCAAAATCACAATCCAGGGAAGAAGGCTTAGGCGGATGCGGTCATGGGGCTTCTCCTTCCCTGCCCATACCCGGTCCAGCACCACCTCATGGTAGTAAAATCCGGCAAAGGCCAAAAAATGAGACCAGCCGCTTCCATTGGTGAGCATCTCCCACTTATTTAAGCTGAACATGACTGCCATGAGGAGAATGAACCAGAGAATATTCAGCCTGTGGCTTTTGCAGTAGAGGGCGAACACCCAGCCCGCCAGGCACAGGCCCGCCACCCCCAGGACCCGCTCAAAAAACACAGAATACCCGAAAAGCTCCACATTGATAATTCGCTCCAGGTAATTGATGGGAACGCGGGTCAGCACATCAGGCACCAGGAATTTCCTGATATCATACACATCCGGAAGATAGCTGTTCACAAGGCGGATATAGTCGGAATACACCACGTCGCTGGTTGCCCTGGTGATGTACCAGATACAGAAAGCCGTGCCTGCCAAGGGAAGAAGCACATATACAATCATTTTCAGCCGTTCTCTGTTCATAGCCTGTCGTTTCTCCTGTCACCGTACATTGATATGGACCAGGGTGGCCAGCTTGCTGTCACTCCTCTGCTCCCTGGCATCCTGGGTATAAAAATTGTAATCAAATTTCAGATGCACCAGCTGCCAGGGCTCTGCCTGAATCTCGTGCTCCATCACATTGGTCCGCAGGGAGAGCCGTTCCTGTTCTCCATTTTCATGGGTGATGGTGATCAGCTCTCCGCCCTCCAGAATTCCGGGGAAGACAAATTCCAGCTCAATCACGCCCTCGTCACCGCTCATCACTGTGATCTCGCTGTGCTCGTCCATCCAGTCATCGTAGTCATAATATCCGTAGTCCACATGAACCTTAATATCCTTCACTGCGTCCGTGATATCCACATAGGCATTGTGGGCCGGGTCCTCCTTGAGCACCAGGGTGCTGTCGTCCACCAGCCCCATATCCTGAATGCTGTCAATAAAGACTACCTGGGTGAGCTCCGCCATCCGGTCCTTCTGGAAGACCTTGAAAAAGGTGCGGGCATCAAAGTCGCTGACCTCAAAGGTATTTCCCAAAATATAGATGGTCTTTCCCTCCACGTCCTCCCCGTACTTCTCCCTTGTCACCTCGGCCAGGGAATTATAGCGGCTCTGCTCCGGCCACAGGTAGAGGGTCGGGAAGCAGCTCCGGTAAAAAAGCTCCGCAGGAAGCATGAAAAGCACATAGCCTGCAATCAGAGCCCCCCAGGGCCAGAACCTCTTCAAATAAAATTCCGGCCGAATTCCTTCCGTGAGCGTCCCATACATATAGGACATAAACAGAAGCGCCGCCGTGTAGGAGACGTAAATCCAGCGCATTTCCACGCGGATGGTCACGCTGGAGGCCGCAATGCAGGCCCCGATAAAGAGCACAAACAGCCCGATATTCTTCAGGACCCTCTGTCTTTTTTCCTTCTCCTTTTCCTTCACAGTCCGCCAGAGAAAGCCCGCAGCCAGAAGAAGAATCATGGCATCCGCCAGAAGCACCAGCGCCTTCACCCACAGGGGAGTCACCGCCCAGGGGCAGCCATTCAGATGCTCCGGCCCCAGATTCCAGCCAAAAATGTAGCCCACCTGATTGCAGGCAAAGACAATGGCCTGGCGGATGTCAAAGGTCTCCGCCACCTGGGTACGCCCGGTTCCCGCGGGCAGCACGGTTCCAATAACCAAGAACCGTATAAGCTGCATGAGGAGAAATACCCCCGCTGCCGCTGCCCATTTTCGGAGGTCCCTGCTCCTTCTTACTGCCAGAGCGAAAAGCAGCAGGGGCAGGAGAACCATGTAGCGCTCGTGGACAAAGCACACGCCAAAATACAGGGCGCAGCCTATGTAAAACAGGCGGTCCTTCCCCTCCTCATTGACATAGCGGTACAGGCACCAGAGAATACCAATGGCCATCCACAGGGCCATGGTCTCCATCAGCCCCAGCACCTGTCCAATCTGGTAATAGGCCATCCGGGTCACGAGGTACATAAGGCCGCACACAAAGCCCACGGCCTTCGACCGGGACAGGCGCCGCGCCATAAAATATATTGTCCAGGCTGCCCCGGTGTTGAGCAGAATGTTGATGGGCACAAACCAGGCCACATGATTTCCCACCACCGCCATCTCCAGCCAGGCAGCCAAATAATAGAGGAAGCGGAATCGGGTGCTTCCGATGGGGAACACATACTCCAGAAAGCTCTGCTCCCCGTAGCAGGACCAGAGATACAGATCATCCATATAGAGTCCCCGGATTTCCACCCCTCGGTTGACCCACACGGCAAAGCCCAGAAGAAGGCCCATAAAAATCACATGGTCCTTCCACTCGTACTGCTTTTCCATGCGGGAAAAGCCGATGGCCATCCTCTCCCTGCGCTCCTTTTCCCCCTGCCTTGCCTTCTGATTCACTGCTGCCATAGGCTCCGCCTCCTTGTATATTTGCTGTGTAAATCCCGCCTGTCAGGCGCATGCAGGCCTGCTATGCATCAGTCGTACTCCTTGTAGGCCCTCCGATATCCCCTCATCAAAAGGCGCACCACAGGCTCCGGCCAATACCGGGAAAACATTTCCCGCTCTTCCCTTCCCCTCCGGTCATCCTCCATGCAGGCCTTAGTGGCTGCCCCTCCGTGAACCCGGTAGAAAAGAAGAGGCCGCTCCTCACAGATAAACCGCCCCTTTTCACAGGCCAGCCGGTCCAGGCAGTCCCAGTCCAGGGCAAATGCAAGCCCGGATTTTATTAACGGCGTGCCCAAAGCCCGCTTATTGTAGGAGATGGCCGGACAGCAGATGGAATTGCCGAGCATCAGCGGCAGGCGCTTGATGAGCGTCCGGTCTGCCAGACAGCGCAGGCGCAGGGGCAGGCGCAGCAGACGCTTAACCATGAGCATAGCGTCTCCCGTGATGAGCCTTCCGTCCTTGACAATCACATAATCTGTGGTAAAGACCGTCATATCCCTATACCGGCGGATAGCCTGCTTTAGGCGCGCGCCGTAGTCCCTGTGGTACACATCGTCCTGGTGGGCAATGGTTACCCAATCCCCCTCTGCCATCGCATAGGCAAAATTCCAGTCCTCCGCTATGCCGCTCTCCCCCTGCCGCACATGATAGGGCAGAGCATATTTTTCCGCCAGCCCCTCGAGATAGGGGCTGGGGGTGGAGGTGCATAAAAGAATGGGCGAGGGGGAGCTCTGTCCCTTTAGGGAGCGGATACAGCTCTCCAGATAGGGAGAATCCCCGTAGGCCGGTATGGCATAAACGTGTTCGTATCTCATGAAAAATCCTCTTCAATATTTTTCCAGGCCCCATCCAGGCTGAAATATTCCCGGATATACTCCTGGCTGCGCCTGCACATGGCGCCAAGGCGGTCATTGTCCTGGTAAAGCGCCGTGATTTTCTCCGCGAAGGCCTCCGCCTCGTCCGCAATCTCCAGTGCTGTTTCCACAAAGGGGATGCCCTCCGCACCGATGGAGGTAGTCACCACGGCTGCGCCATTGTAGAGCGCCTCCAAAATCTTCCCCTTAACCCCGGCGCCATAGCGCAGAGGCACAGCCACCAGCTTGGTGGAGGCGTACATGTCCGCCAGCTCCTCGTCTGTCACAAAGCCCTTTATCACAATCCCGCTCTCCGGCGTCTCCAGGGCCCGTATCTCATCCGTGACCTTGGAGCCGGCCACCAAAAATTTCACATCCGGAAGCTGCCTTCTCACCAGGGGGAATATCTCCCGCGCAAACCACAGCACTGCGTCCGCGTTCGGCGGGTGGGCAAAGCCGCCCACAAACATGATATTCTCCCGCTTGGAGTAATCCGCGTCAATGTTCTCCAGGAAGGTGTCATACACGTACAGGGAAATTGCCTTGGCCCGGATGCTGGCGTCAATAGAGCGAATCACCTCTATCTCCACCGAGGAGGGATAGTAGGTCATATCCGCCTTGTACATCATGGTCAGCTCCATGGATTTCCAGTAATCCGCCTCCCGCTTGATGTCAATGTCCCCGGTGAGCTCATACTCCCTGGTGAGGCGCAGGAAATGGAGGTCGTGTCCAAAGTAGATGACCTTCATGCTGGTGTAATCCCTGATATAATCCACATACTTGGTGGCGATGTGAGGCCGGTTCAGATAGGCGACCGCTATCTCGTTTCCGTTTTTCTTGAGCCAGTCCCAGATGCCGGCGGCATAGCTGTCCCCGTAGAGCACCTCAATGCCCATCTGCTCTAAGGTGGTGGTGTAGGGCTCCTCGTGCTGGAAATTGTCCCCCAGGAACTTGACCACAAAGCCCTTCTTCAAGAACATCTTCATGTAGAGGAAGGTGGCCTTGGAGCCTGCATCCCGGTCGTAGGTGGGCACATAGTGGTCCACCACCAGGATAATCCTCTTTCCCCGGCTTCTCTCCCTGGCCCTGAAGGGGTTGGGATTGCCGTCGTTTACATACTGATTTTTAAATTCCTCCGCCCATTTTTCCTTGAGCTTCTTGAAATTCTCCACCTGATACCGCTTGAGGCCCGTGCCGTTCACATCTGTGCCGTTGGACACGCCCTCAAAGTGGATGACCTTGGAGAGCGGCTGGTACACCACCCGGTATCCGGCCTTTCTCACCTCAAAGGCCAGGTCCGCGTCCTCGCAGTAGGCAGGGGTGTAGCGGACATCAAAGCCGCCAATCTGCTCCCACAGCTCTCTGCGGATCATAATGGAGGCCCCGGAGATATAGTCCACATCCTTCACATAGTTGTATTCCGGCTTATCCGGGTCATCCATGCGGCCGTAATTCCAGCCGGAGCCGTCGCTCCAGATGATGCCGCCTGCCTCCTGGAGCCGGCCGTCCGGATACACCAGCTTAGACCCCACCATGCCGATAGTGGAATCGGATTCAATAAGCTTCACCAGGGAGGAGAGCCATCCCTCCGTCACCTGGGTGTCATTGTTCAAAAAGAGAATATATTTTCCCCGGGCCGCCTGGGCTGCCTGATTGCAGTTCAGAAGGAAGCCCTGGTTGGTCTTATTGCGCCGGATGACCAGGCCCTTCACATATTTGTCCAGGTCCTTCGTGGCGTCCGTGGATACGTCGTCCGCAATGATGACCTCATAAGCCACATCCCCCGTATGGTCCAGGATGGAGGCCAGGCAGGCGTAGGTGTAATGCACCTGATTGTAGCAGGGAATCACGATGGACACCAGCGGTCCCTCCCAGCCCTCCGGCCCCTCTCTTCCCTCTCCGGGAACCTGGGCAAATTCCAGCATCCCCCTGTCAAAGTAGGCCTGTCCGATTGCAAAATCGCCCTCTATCCGGCTGCGCCCCTCCCTCGTGGCATAAAGCCTTCCGTAGCGGATGGGGTGCTTTACCGTAGAAATTCCATAGTCCAGCACCTTGCGCTTTCTGGTTCCCTTGGGAAATACCCTGTTCGCCGCTGCGCCCAGCTTCCTCCTCCCCTTGAAGATCAGGGCCTCGTGGCGGTTCAGATAGGAGGCCAGCTTTCCCAGCTCGTCTATCTCATGGCGCAGGTCCTTTATCATGATCTCCAGATTCGCCACATGGTTGTTGGTCAGGCGCTGAACCTCCTGCTCCTTCCGGATTTGAAGATTTTTCTCCTCCACCTCGGCCTGGAGCTGGAGAATCCGGTCCTTGGCGCGGGCCAGCTCTGCATCCCTGGTTTTTAACTCCGAAAGGCTGGTGGTCTTCTGGACATAATTTGCGAGAATCCCCTGGGAGGCATCCCCGTGAACCCAGGCCTGAAATGCTTCCTCCATCCCGGCATAGACAGCCGCCAGGTCCTTTCCTATGCCGAATTCCTTCAGAAATTCCTCCTGGGAGGCACAGCCAAGCTCTTCAAGAAGCCCTGCATGTGCCCGGTAAAAGTAGAACAGCAGCCGGTATTTGATGAACCCTGCGGGAATGGGGAAGTCAAAGACCCACTCATAGTCCAGACACACCAGCCCGTCCTCTGTCTCCATAATATTCTCAAAGAGGCCGTCCACATTGCTGACCGCATAGGAAGCATCCTTTAAGGGCACGGTCTCCCCGAAGACCTCTTTGAAGCCCTCCGTCGGCTGAAAGCCCTCCGCCGTCTTCTCGGCCTTCCCCAGCACCCGGTCAAGGGCCGCCTCAATCTGTGCCTTCCACGGACGCAGCTTCCGGTCTGCGGGTACGTCCGCTTCCCTGCGGCCTGCGGCTTCCTCCCCGGGCACGCCTGTCTCCCCGCGGCCTGCGGCTTCCTCCCCGGGCACGCCTGTCTCCCCGCGGCCTGCGGCTGCCTCCCCGGGCACGCCTGTCTCCCCGCGGCCTGCGGCTGCCTCCCGCAGCTCCTCTGCCAGGACGTCCGCCAGGGTCCTCCCCTTTACAAAGGCGAAGCGGACGGACAAATGCTCTTGTTCCCCGGCATTCTTCCCGCCGCTGCCACTCTGGTTTTCGGCTCCCGCTGCCCCGTACTGGGGCGCAAGCACCGAGACGCCGGGATTGGTCCTCTTTAGCTGCTCGTACTTTCTTTCCATGGACTGGATATGTTCCTCTCCCGCTGGGCTTAAGGCCCGCTTTTCCACCCAGAGGCCTCCCTCCCCTTCGCAAATAGAGGTGCGGATGCGGAAGGCCTCCTTCCGCGTGCGGTTATATTTTACAAAAATAGTCCGCTCTCCAAGCTCCTCCCGGGAAGCGCACACCAAAAATCCCTTGGCCGTCT
>CALWMT010000012.1 GCA_944382045.1 uncultured Enterocloster sp.
GATCCGTGCCGCAAGCTCTGGGCGGCGCTCCAGGAGACGCCCAAGCACCGGATAATGGTAGCCGCCGTCCTCCAGAACCAGCAGGCGCTTTCCGCTCTCGATCAGGGGAAGGAGATCCCGCCGGAGCGCCTCCTCGATCATGCGCTCCACCGCCTCCATAAATGGCATGGGCCCCTGAAGGAAGCAGGAATCCTCCCTCCAGAGCTGGCAGCTCTGCCGGGTCCGCTTCCCGTAATAGGCGGGGAAGGACCAGCCGCGCCCAACCGTGTTCTCATTGTAGGGAGCTCCCACAAATACTGCCCGGAAAAAAAGCCGGTTCAAAAGCTCACTGAAATAAAAGGAATTATCCATGCAGTGGTTTACATGAAGAACCACGATATCCTTTAAGCCTTCTCCAAAATATGCCTGAGCCCGCGCGATGAGCTCCTCCAGTACGGGCATAGAATCTCCTGTCTGCATTATATCGCCTTTCTGCACATTCTTCAATTCTTTTACGGAATTATAAGGTAGGCTTCTTTCCACTGTCCATGCGTTTTGCGTGAAAGGACAGTATTTTTGTGTGAAATGACAGGTATTTATACTGTCCATTCGCACAATTATCACTTCCATTCACACAAGGAACATTGACAACGGTCAGCCGTTTTTTTAAAGTTAAGGGGAGTACGAGAAGGCGGAAATGGATTGCAGGGAATATTATGAAAATAGCAGTGGTAGATGATTTCCAGAAAGACCGGGATCAGCTGGCCCTGGATGTGGAGGAATATCTGAAGGAGCAGAGCCTTCCCGGTGAGGTTTACGGATATCCGGGCGGCGAGGAGCTTCTTGAGGCTCTGGACCGGGGGGAAGGATATGATACGGTATTTCTGGATATTTATATGAATGGAATGGACGGCATGAGTGCGGCCCGGCAGCTGCGCCAGCGGGGCAGCGCCTGCCGGATTGTGTTTGTGACCAGTTCGGACTCCTTCGCGGTGGAGGGGTATAAGGTGCAGGCATTCCGGTATCTGGTAAAGCCCTACGACCGAGGGGAGCTTTATGAAATTTTGGACGGACTGCTTGAGGAAAAAAGACGTGCCCGTCCCTATCTGGAGATCCGGGAGGACCGGATATCCAAGAAGGTTTATTTTGACGAGATTGAGATGGCGGAGCAGGAGGGACATTATACGCTTCTCTACCTGACAAACGGAGAGAATATGCGGGCGCGCATGACCGTCCGTGAGCTGGCGCAGAAGCTTAAGGAGCCGCGTTTTTTGGAATGCTATCGGAATCTTTTGGTGAATCTTGACTGCGTCGAGCGGGTGGAGGAGGGAAAAAGCGGCTGGGAAGCCTTTTGTATGCGGGGCGGCCGGCAGGCCCTGATCCAGAGGAGCAGGCGCGGCCAGGTGAAGCAGTATTTTACGGACTATATGTTTAAAAAAGCCGAGGAGTGAGGGATGGGCCATGGGGAGTGAGCAGATTGCAAATTTGCAGAGAAGCGGATATTTGCTGCTCTGCTTTATCCCCTACATGATTTTGTCCCTCTATCCCTTTGTCCAGAACCTGCGCTATTCCTGGAGGACGTCCGCAGGTATCTGTGCTTTATGGGCTGCAGCGGAGACGGCTGCCGCCTTTATTCTTTTGCAGCTGGAGGGGTGGACCTGGGCTGCGGCATTCCACTGGATTCTTGGCATCCCCTTTGTGCTTCTTCTGGTGGCCAGGCACGAGGGGCAGGTGCTCTTCGCGCAGTTTTTCCTCTACAGCCAGCTGGCTCCCCTTCCCTATCTGCTGAACTGGGTATCCGCGGCTGGCGCAGGCGGCAGGAGGGGGCTCTGGTATGCCGGGCTTTTCGCCTTTACGGCCCTGTACCTTGCTGTGATTGGACTTTCCTATAGCAGGCTGATTGTGCCGATGCTGTCCTCCGGGCTGTCCCGTATCCTGAGAAGCTGGTCCCTTTTCTGGATGGCCCCCTATGCGGTATTTATTGTGATCGCCTTCGGCTGCTATTTTTTGGAGCAGGCGGGGGAGACCGCTTTTCTGATCCTGTACATCACGCTTCTTAATCTGCTGTTTGCCTTTATCTACCTTATTTTAAAATCCGTGCTCCTGGAGAGCAAGGAGGCGCTGCAGGCTGAGATGGAGGCCAAGAATATGGGAATTCTTGTCCGCCAGTATGAGGAGGTCATGGAACGGCAGGAGAGCATGCGCAGGTTCCGCCACGATCAGCGCCATTTCCTGCGCACGGTAAACGGGCTGCTCTATGAGGAAAATTTGGAGGGGCTGAAAAGGCTGATCTGCCAGTACGGGGAGATGCTGGATGAGACATTTCCGCAGCAGATGGCAGCCATCTGCGCCAATCCTGTGATCAATGGAACCGCATCCTATTACATAGGCCAGGCCAGGGCCGAGGGTGTGGAGGTCTCCGTAGACTGCGCATTTGACGGTACGGATAAGATCCAGGATGTACAGCTGTCGGGAATTCTGGGGAACCTCCTGGAAAATGCCCTGGAGGCCTGCCGGAGGATGAAGGGGGAGAGGCGCTTTATACGCCTGGTTCTAAAAAGCCAGGGGAGCGGCATCCTGGTTCTGGTGGTGGAAAACAGCTATGAGGGGGCGGTGCGCACCAGAGGGAGCCGCTTTCTTTCCTCCAAGCGTGCAGACCTTGGCCTTGGCCTGGCCTCTGTCTGCGATGCGGTGGAGCAGGCGGGGGGAACCGTGGAAATCCACTATGACGGAAGCATGTTCCAGGTCCGGGTGATGCTGGCATAGCGGGAATTTGCTGGAATCGTACTTGCGCGATCCCATCCTTTCGGTTACAATGGTTACAGCACAGGTGCCAAGCCGTGTATAGGAGAAAGGAGAACGCTCTATGAAATGCCCATTCTGCGGAAAGCTCGATACAAAGGTGATTGATTCCCGGCCGGTGGATGAAAACAGCTCCATCCGCAGGCGCCGCCAGTGTGAGGGCTGCGGCAAGCGGTTTACCACCTATGAGAAGCTGGAGACCATGCCTCTCATGGTGATAAAGAAGGACAACACCCGGGAGGCCTACGACCGGTCCAAGATTGAGGCAGGCATTGTGCATTCCTGCCACAAGCGCCCCGTATCCCCACAGCAGATCGGAGTGATGATCGACGAGATTGAGAACCAGATCTTCACCCAGGAGGAGCGGGAGATTCCCACCTCCGTGATCGGAGAGCTGGTGATGTCCAAGCTCAAGGAGGTAGACGAGGTGGCCTATGTGCGCTTTGCCTCGGTATACCGGGAATTCAAGGATGTGAATACCTTTATGGAGGAGCTGGGCAAGCTGTTGAAGAAGTAGAGCAGGAGGAGAAGCCAGGAGATGCTCAAAGCATTTTATCCGGACCGCATAGCGGAATCCGCCTATGAGATTCCCTATGATTATTATTACGCCCAGGGAATCCGGGGCGTAATCTTTGATATTGACAATACGCTGGTGCCCCACGGGGCGCCGGCGGATAAGCGGGCGGCGGAGCTCTTTGCGGACCTTAGGGACCTGGGCCTTCACACCTGCCTGCTGTCCAACAATAAGGAGCCGCGGGTGTCGCCCTTCGCCCAGGCAGTGGGAAGCCCGTACATTTATAAGGCGGGGAAGCCCGGACGGGCGGGCTACGAGCGGGCCATGGAGACTATGGGAACAGACAGAAGCACCACTCTTTTTGTGGGAGATCAGCTGTTCACCGATGTGTACGGGGCGCGCCGGGCCGGCATTTTTTCTATTTTGGTAAAGCCCATCCACCCCAGGGAGGAGATCCAGATTGTGCTGAAGCGTTTTCTGGAAAAGCCGGTTCTGTACTTTTATAAGAGAAATCACCGGGGCCAGTGCGGACGGGGACTGCGGCGTGCGGAATGACCATATGCGCAGCCGCGTTTGCAGCGGCAAAATGACAAAGACGGACAGGAAAGAGAGACAAGATGGAAGCAAGGATAACAGGACATACAGGGCTTTTGGCCCTTATTGGTTCTCCGGTGGCCCACTCCGGCTCACCGGCCATGTACAATTACAGCTTCGCCCGCCTAGGGCTGGACTATGTGTATGTGGCCTTTGATGTGAAGAAGGAGGAGACCGGCGAGGCCATAAAGGCCATGCGCCTTTTTGGCATGCGGGGGATGAACGTGACCATGCCCTGCAAGGGGGAGGCTCTTACGTACATGGACAAGCTCTCCCCGGCAGCACGGCTCATGGGGGCTGTGAATACCATTGTGAATGACAATGGGGTGCTCACCGGCTACAACACGGACGGCGCAGGTTTTGTGCGCAACCTTAAGGAGCATGGCATTTCCGTTCAGGGAAAATGCATCACCCTGGCAGGGGGCGGCGGCGCGGCCACCGCGATCCAGGTCCAGTGCGCCCTGGACGGGGCCAAGGAGATCCGCGTCTTTAACCGGAAGGCCCACACCCGCGAGATGGCGGAGCGCGTCGCGGCGGAGGCGCCGGGCTGCCGGATTACGGTGCAGGATATCGCGGACGAGGATGCCCTGTGGGAATCCATCGCCTCCAGCGGGATATTTATCAATGCCACCTCTGTGGGCATGAAGCCCATGGACGGGGAGAGCGTGATAAAGGACACCTCCGTGTTCCGGCCGGATCTGGTGGTGGCGGATGTGGTGTATAACCCTGCCTGGACCAGGCTGCTGCGGGAGGCATCCCAGGCGGGCTGTACCTGCGTGGACGGCCGGGGCATGCTTTTGTGGCAGGGTGTGGAGGCCTTCAAGCTCTATACGGGCCTTGACATGCCGGTGGACGAGGTGAGAGAGCGTTTCTTTAAGGAGTAAGCCGATGGACAGAGAAAATATTTTTTTGATTGGATTTATGGGTGCGGGAAAGAGCACCGTGGCCGTGGCCTTAAAGGAGCGGCTGGGATACAAGCGGGTGGAGATGGATCAGCGCATTGAGGAAAACAGAGGCATGACTATCTCGGATATATTTGCCAGGTACGGGGAAGCCTATTTTCGGAACCTGGAGAGCAATACCCTGATTGAGCTGGGAAATGAGACCGGCCTGGTCATCTCCTGCGGAGGCGGCGTGGTGCTGCGGCCGGAGAACGCAGAGTATATGAAACGGGGCGGAAGGGTGGTCCTTCTCACTGCCCGGCCGGAGACTGTCTATGAGCGGGTGAAGGACAGCGACGAGCGGCCCATCTTAAACGGCCATATGAATGTGGAGTTTATCCGGCAGCTGCTGGAAAAGCGCCGTCCCTTCTACGAGGCTGCGGCGGATATCCAGGTGGCCACGGACGGGAAGACGCCGGAGGAGATCTGCGGCGAGATTATTGAGAGACTGGGAATGTCCGCTGTTTGAACAGTCATCATATAGATATATACAGGGAGGACATATTATGAGAAGAGGCACAAGAAAATGGTCCGCATTTTGGCTGGCATTGGTTTTGGTCATTCAGACCGGCTGCGGGGCGGCGGGTACGTCCCAAAGCACGGAGGCAGGTGAGAGCCAGACTGCAGGCGAGAGCCAGACCGCAGGCGAGAGCCAGGAGCAGGAGAGCCAAGCGGAGGCTGAGCTGGCACCCGGCAGCACCATCGCTGGCTTCACCGTGGAGGCTGTGGAGGAAAATGGGATTCTCCAGTCGGATGTGATCACATTTTCCCATGAGAAGAGCGGGGCTAGGCTGGCCTATATCCGCAATGACGACCCGGAGCTGGCCTTCGGCATTTTTTATGATACTCCGGTGGTGGACGAGACGGACACCAACCATATTTTTGAGCATGCCATCATCGCTTCCTCGGAAAAATATCCCAGCAGCGATCTGTTTTTTGATCTGGCGAACAAGAGCTACAATACCTTTATCAATGCGTTTACCTACGACACCTTTACCGGCTATCCCTTAAGCACAGAGAGCGAGGACCAGCTCCTGCTTCTGATGGATGCATACCTGAGCTGCATGACCGCGCCGGGCATCCTCACAGATGAGAATATTTTCAGGCGGGAGGCCCTGCGTTATGAGCTTTACAGCCCGGAGGATCCCATTTCTATGACGGGAACCGTGTATTCGGAGGACTTCGGCAGCCTGACGGATGTGAATAGCGAGGCCTTAAACAATGTGGCCGACGCCCTCTATCCCGGCCAGACAGCGGCCAACAGCATTGGCCGGGCCCACAGGAATTATCAAAATCTGACCTACGAGAATACGGTGGCTACCTATGACCGCTGCTACCACTTTGACAACAGCCTGATCCTGCTCTACGGGGATATGGATTATGAGAGGATGCTCACCTTTATCGACGAGGAGTATCTGTCTAAGGCTGAAAAGGAGGGGACGGATCTGTCCGCCTACAAGGAGGCGCAGACGGAGCCGGGCTATGCGGAGGCAGTGGTTCCCTGTCCGGCTTATGAGGGGGATACGTCGGAAAATGTGTCCCGGATCGACTACGCCATCAGCCTGGAGGACGCGGATTGGGAGGAGCTTCTTGCGTGGAATATTCTGACTACTGCCCTGAATCAGGAGAACGCGGTGCTTATGAAGACACTCAGGGAGAAGGGCATCCATAATCCCTGCGAGGTGGGAGTGAACATATACTGCCAGAAGCCCTATCTGCTTTTTGCCATGTACCAGGCGGAGGAGGAGCAGATGGAGAGCTTTAAGGAGGCGGTTCTGGAAGCCCTTGGCGTGCTGGCCGAGCAGGGTGTGGAGAGGGAGGTTCTTGCATCCGTTCTCAAGCAGACGGAGACCTCCACCTATCTGACGCGGAACTCGGCAAATGTGGGGGTGAATGTATTCCCCGCCATGGCAAACTACTGGACCCACACGGGAAATGTGGATTTTTACGGCCTGTATGAGGATGTGCTGGCCGCTGCGGAGGCGGACGGAGAGCAGACCTTTGTGAAGGAGCTTGCACAAAAGGCATTAAATCCCAGCCGCAGCGCCCTGGTGGCTACTGTGCCTACCCCCGGGCTGGCGGAGGAGATTATCGCTGAGCAGGACGCCTATCTGGCTCAGATGAAGGAGTCCATGAGCGAGGAAGAGATAGAGGAGCTGATCCGCCAGACCGAGGAATTCAACACTTGGAACGAGGGCGGGCAGACCAACAGCGATTTTGTCATTGATCCTTCCCAGATCCCGGATGCGGAGGCCTACGACGATTTTACACGCTCGGAGGAGGATGGCATCGTCTTCTATGAGGCGCCGGCCCAGGTGGAGAAGGTAGGAAGCTATGAGCTGTATTTTGACGCCAGCGCCCTCACCAATGAGGATCTGCTGTATATGCAGCTGTACCGGCTGCTATTGGGTGAGGTGGGAACAGAGGCCCACACCGAGGAGGAGATCCGTACCTTAACCGGAGAGTACCTGTATTCCATGAGCTTTTCCGATCGGTATCCGGGGGAGGAGGCCGGAGAGAACCATCATCCTATGCTGCATGTTTCCTGGACCACGCTGACGGAGGACTACGACACGGGGCTTAATCTGGTGCTGGAGATGCTCACCTCCACGGATGTGTCGGACAGCGCTTCCATCCTGGAGCTGGTGAACCGCTATAAGGACAGCTTCGATCTGTCCAGAACCTCCGATTTCCTGGGCCTGGCCCAGCGTCTGTCCCGCAGCTATATCGAGGACGAGGCAGCTTACCAGATGACCTGCCAGGGGCAGGAGTATTACCGTTTTCTTGAGGAGGTCCAGGCCGGACTTTCCGGGGATGAGGCCTACGGGGAGAGCCTGGCGGCCCGCCTTGCAGAGGTCCGGGATAAGCTCTTTACAAGGAGCCGTCTGATCTTTTCCTATGCGGCGCCGCAGGAGAGCCTGGCGGCCATCCGGCAGGCGTCCGCAGAAGGGCTGTCCGCACTGCCTGAAGGGACGGCCGCAGATCCCGCTTTGCTGCTTTCCGAGGAGCCCCAGAGGCTTGGAGCAGCAGTGGAGAGCCCCAATCAGTATGCGGTGGCCAGCAGCAGCCTCTATGGGCAGGAGGATTTTGCGGGACGGTATATCCCCTTCCTCACCGCAGCCTCAGACCGGTATGTGACGCCCCTGATCCGTTTCCAGATGGGGGCCTACAGCGCGGGTGCTTCCTTCAACATGCTCAAGGGCCAGATGCTTCTGTACTCCTACAGCGATCCCAATGTGGGGGAGACTCTGGAGGTATTTGACGGCCTCGGGGAGGCCCTGGCCGGACTGGAGCTGACACAGGAGGATTTGAATGGCTATATATTAAACAGCATTTCCAATGCCGCCCGCACAAAGGGCGTGCTGGCCCAGCCCCTTGCCGCAGTCCGCGCCGCGATCTACGGTTACGACGCACAGCGTGAGGCACAGGCGATCAACGACATGAAGAACGCTTCTCTGGAGGACCAGCAGGCGGCTGCGGACTGCCTGCAGCGGATTATCCAGTCCGGCGGCTTTGCCACAGTGGGAAATGAAAGCGCGCTGGGGGCAGAGTCGGAGGCCTTCGATCAGGTGATCTCCTACCGGAGCGGGGAGCAGGGCTAGTCCCTTGGAAAAAAGAGCTTGAAAATCGTGTACACATAGTATAGAATATAGGATAGCAGTTCGGGACGGCGGGAAAACAGGTGAAAGCACAGGCGGCAGGCTCGCTTGTGGGCCTGTTTTTTCCTCTGCCTTCGCACAAAAAGCGGACCGGCCCGGATAGTTATTTTAGAGACAGACGAGGACGCTTAGCCAGGCGCCTTGAAAGAACTGAAGGAGGAATATCTTTATGATATCAGCAGGCGATTTTAGAAATGGCGTAACACTGGAGATCGACGGACAGGTGGTTCAGGTTATCGAGTTCCAGCACGTGAAGCCGGGCAAGGGCGCTGCTTTCGTGCGCACCAAGTTAAAAAATGTAATCAATGGCGGCGTGGTGGAGCGCACCTTCCGCCCCACAGAGAAGTTCCCCCAGGCCAGAATTGACCGGGTGGATATGCAGTATCTGTATGCGGACGGCGATCTGTACAATTTCATGAACATGGACAACTACGAGCAGCTGGCTATCAGCAGCGACATCATCGGAGACGCGTTAAAGTTCGTAAAGGAGAACGAGCTGTGCAAGGTCTGCTCCTACAACGGCAGCGTATTCTCTGTGGAGCCTCCGCTCTTTGTGGAGCTTGAGGTGACGGAGACAGAGCCCGGCTTCAAGGGCGACACGGCTACCGGCGCCAGCAAGCCCGCTACAGTGGAGACAGGCGCAACCGTGAGCGTTCCCCTGTTCGTGGAGATCGGCGACAAGATCAAGATTGATACCAGAACCGGCGAGTACCTCTCCAGGGTGTAAGCGGGATGGATCCGTGCAGGCAGGACAGCGCGGATGGTCGAAGGACTGCTCCGGCGTAAGCCGGAGCTCTTTTTGTTATGAGCACTTAGCGCCTGTCCTTGAGGCGCTTACGTGCGATACATGCAAAGTGCTTGGCGAGGTATTGTCGAGCCTAGCACTTTGTATTGTTATGAGCACTTAGCGCCTGTCCTTGAGGCGCTTTATGAGCACTTGCAATAAGATATGAGGAGAGTAAGACGGTGAACAAGATTTTAGATTACATGGAAGACGCCATCCGGAAGGCATTTGCGGACTGCGGCTATGAGGAGAAATACGCCAAGGTGGTGCTGTCCAACCGGCCGGATCTGTGCGAGTACCAGTGCAACGGGGCCATGGCCGCGGCCAAGGCCTATAAAAAGAAACCGATTGATATTGCGTCCGCAGTGGCGGAAAAGCTGGATGCCCAGTCGGAAAAGTCCGTGTTCTCCGAGGTACAGGCCGTGATGCCGGGCTTCATCAACCTGAAGCTGTCCCCTGCCTTTTTGGCGGAGTATATGATGGGCATGGCCGCCGGAGAAAAGCTGGGAATTGAGGAGGCAAAAAAAACGGAGACCATCATCGTGGACTATGGCGGGGCCAATGTGGCAAAGCCCCTCCACGTGGGCCATCTGCGGGCGGCCATCATCGGGGAGAGCATCAAGCGCATGGGCCGCTTCCTGGGACATCATGTTATCGGTGACGTGCACCTGGGGGACTGGGGCCTGCAGATGGGGCTGATCATCGAGGAGCTCAGGGATCGGCAGCCGGATTTGGTGTATTTTGATGAGAGCTATACCGGAGAGTATCCAGAGGAGCCGCCCTTTACCATCGGGGAGCTGGAGGAGATCTATCCGGCAGCCAGTGCAAAGTCAAAGGAGGATCCCGCATTTTTGGCCCGGGCCCACGAGGCCACGTTAAAGCTCCAGAAGGGATATCCGCCCTTCAGGGCCATCTGGAGGCACATTATGCATGTGTCCGTGGCGGATTTAAAGAAGAATTATGCCAATCTGAACGTGGAGTTTGACCTCTGGAAGGGAGAAAGCGACGCGGAGCCCTATATTGAGGATATGATTCAGATGCTGATTGACAAGGGACTGGCTTACGAGAGCCAGGGCGCCCTGGTGGTGGATGTGGCTCAGGAGACGGATTCCAAGGAGATACCGCCCTGTCTGATCCGAAAGTCTGACGGCGCTTCCCTCTATGCCACCTCGGATCTGGCCACTATCGTGGAGCGGGAGCAGGATTTCCATCCGGATCGGTATATCTACGTGGTGGACAAGCGCCAGGGCATGCACTTTGAGCAGGTGTTCCGGGTGGCAAAGAAGGCAGGGATCGTGAAGGAGGACACCCCCATGATCTTCCTGGGCTTCGGCACCATGAACGGAAAGGACGGAAAGCCATTTAAGACCCGTGAGGGCGGCGTCATGCGTCTGGAGAACCTGATCAGGGATATTGACAGCGCGGTGCTTTCCCGGATTATGGAGAACCGCACCATGCAGCAGGAGGAGGCCGAGGAGACAGCGGCCAAGGTAGGCCTGGCAGCCCTCAAGTACGGGGATCTCTCCAACCAGGCGGCCAAGGACTATGTGTTTGATGTGGACCGCTTTATTTCCTTTGAGGGAAATACCGGACCCTATATCCTGTATACCATTGTACGCATCAAGTCGATCCTGGCAAAGTACAGGGAGCAGGGAGGCGGCGAGGAAGGGACGAAGGCCATCCTTCCGCCTGTGAGCGGCACGGAGAAGGGGCTGATGCTGCAGCTGGCCCGGTACAATGAGGCGGTGGAGAATGCATTTGCGGAGACAGCTCCCCACAAGATCTGCCAGTATGTGTATGAGCTGTCCAATGCATTCAACAGCTTTTACCACGAGACGAAAATCCTGGCAGAGGAGGATGAGAGCCGCAGGGAGAGCTATATCGGCCTTATCACCCTGACCAGACGGGTGCTGGAGGCCTGCATCGAGCTTCTGGGCTTTGAGGCGCCGGAGCGGATGTAGAGCCGAAGGCTTAAGAAAGGGAGGAATAGAATCATGAAGGTACTGCTGATCAACGGAAGCCCCCACAAGGAGGGGTGCACCTATACCGCACTCAAGGAGGCGGCGGACGCCCTGAACCGGGAGGGCATTGACACAGAGATTTTCCAGGTGGGCGCTGAATGCGTAAGAGGCTGCATTGGCTGCGGAGGCTGTGCCAAGGCGGGGAAATGCGTGTTCGGGGATGAGGACGGCGTGAATGCCGCAGTGGAGAGGATGAAGGAGGCGGACGGCCTGATCATCGGCTCGCCGGTGCACTACGCCTCGGCAGGGGGAGCCATCACCTCCTTTATGGACCGGTTCTTCTATTCCGGCGGAGGGTACGCGGCCCACAAGCCGGGGGCGGCGGTGGTGTCCGCCAGGAGAGCGGGAACCACAGCGGCACTGGATCAGCTGAACAAGTATTTTATGATCAATGAGATGCCCGTGGTTTCCTCCCAGTACTGGAACATGGTTCACGGGAATACCCCGGATGAGGTCCGCCAGGATGCGGAGGGAATGCAGATCATGCGGACATTGGGAAGGAACATGGCCTGGCTGCTGCGCTCCATTGAGGCGGGGAAGGCGGCAGGCGTCTGTCTCCCAGAGAAGGAGGAGCGGGCGCGGACGAATTTTATTAGATAGCGGCGGACGGCGGGGTCTTCCTGCGGCGGCTATGTGCCGCGCAGGAAGGATCAGACATGCGTCCGATGGGAAAATAGAAGGAAAGACGGGCTTACAAGCGACCTTGACGCCCGTCTTTTCTTCTATTTTTCCGCCGTCCGTATTGTTTCCGGGGAATTGTACATTTTCGTTTTAAATGTTATGTACAAATTAAAAAATTAACAATCAATCCTTTGTATTGTATACAAGTTTAAAGTATGCTATACTAATTTTTATGAAGACAGCAGCACAGGGCAGTATGGCTCTGCAGGGCCGGGCGGCCTGGGCTGCTGCGGAATAAGTACTATAGAAAGAGGGTAAGAATCCATGGGTTTGGCGACTTTTAGAGGCGGCGTTCATCCTTATGAGGGGAAAGAGCTGTCAGAGAACAAACCAGTGCAGACCCTGCTGCCCAAGGGGGATCTGGTGTATCCCATGTCGCAGCACATCGGCGCGCCGGCGAAACCGCTGGTAGCTGTGGGAGATACTGTGCTGGCAGGCCAGAAGATCGGAGAGGCGGGCGGATTTATTTCCGCTAACGTGATCTGCTCCGTATCCGGCAAGGTCAAGGCCATCGAGCCAAGGCGCGTGGCAAACGGTGCTATGGTTACCTCCATTGTCGTGGAGAACGACGGAGAGTACCGGACAGCAGAGGGAGTGGGCGAGGACCGCGATCCGTCGAAGCTGTCCAAAGAGGAGATCCGGAACATCATCAAGGAGGCAGGCATTGTGGGCTTAGGCGGCGCTGGCTTCCCCACCCACGTAAAGCTGACACCGAAGGATGACAATGCAATCGACTACATACTGGTGAACGGAGCGGAGTGCGAGCCCTACTTGACCAGCGACTCCCGCATGATGATCGAGGAGCCGGAGAAGATTGTAGGCGGATTAAAGGTAATTCTCCAGCTCTTTGACAATGCGAAGGGCGTGATCGCCATTGAGAACAATAAGCCGGAGGCCATCGCGAAGCTGACGGAGCTTGTGAAGGACGAGCCGAGGATCAGCGTATGTCCTCTTCTCACCAAGTATCCCCAGGGCGGTGAGCGTTCCCTGATCTACGCGGTTACGGGCAGAAAGGTGAACTCCTCCATGCTGCCGGCGGACGCTGGCTGTATCGTGGACAATGTGGATACCGTGCTCTCTATCTATATGGCGGTGTGCAAGTCCACGCCCCTGATGCGCAAGATTATTACGGTTACCGGCGACGCGGTGGCGGATCCGAAGAATTTCAGCGTAAAGCTGGGCACCAACTACCAGGAGCTGGTGGAGGCGGCCGGCGGATTTAAGACCGAGCCGGAGAAGATCATTTCCGGAGGCCCCATGATGGGACAGGCTATGTTCAGCCTGGATATCCCGGTGAGCAAGACCTCCTCGGCCCTGACCTGCTTCACCAAGGATCAGGTGTCCGCTATGGAGCCCACGGCCTGCATCCGCTGCGGCAGATGCGTGAGCGTATGTCCCAGCCACATCGTTCCCGTGATGATGATGCGGGCGGCGTTAAACAATGACTGCGAGTCCTTTGAAAAGCTAAACGGCATGGAGTGCATGGAGTGCGGAAGCTGTACCTACATCTGCCCGGCCAGACGGCCGCTCACCCAGGCCTTTAAGGAAATGCGCAAGACAGTTGCGGCGAACCGCAGGAAGAAAGGGTAGGAGGGGACTTAAGACATGAATAAATTATTAAATGTATCATCATCCCCGCATGTGAGAAGCAGCGTTACCACCCGGAACCTGATGCTGGATGTGGTGATCGCCATGGTGCCGGCGGCGGCCTTCGGCGTGTTCCACTTCGGCCTTCACGCATTGCTGGTGATGATCGTCACGGTTGCGGCCTGTGTGGCCAGCGAATATGTATATGAGAAGCTTATGAACAAGCCCATCACCATTGCGGACATGAGCGCTGTGGTGACCGGCATGATTCTGGCGCTGAATATGCCTCCGGAGATTCCCCTGTGGATTCCGGCTCTGGGCGGCATCTTTGCCATTATCGTGGTAAAGCAGCTTTACGGCGGCCTGGGACAGAACTTTATGAACCCGGCTCTGGCAGCACGGTGCTTCCTGCTCATCTCCCTGGCCCTGTTTATGAATGATTTTTCATCTCCGGCCATCGGATTTGACAGTGTTTCCGGAGCAACCCCCCTGGCAGCGATGCGGGCGGGAAATACCGTGGATCTGGCAGCCCTGATCACGGGACAGATTCCCGGAACCATCGGCGAGGTTTCTGCCATCGCCCTTATCATCGGCGGCGTCTACATGATTGCCCGGAAGGTGATAAGCCCCAAGATTCCGCTGATCTATATTGGAACCACAGCGGTGTTTGTGTTCCTGTTCGGCGGCTTTGATATCAACTATACGCTGTGCCAGGTGTTTGCAGGCGGACTTATTTTCGGAGCCTTCTTCATGGCGACGGACTATGTGACCAGCCCCATCACTCCCAACGGCCAGATTGTCTACGGCGTGGTTTTAGGCGTGCTGACGGGCATCTTCCGTCTCTGGGGCGCTTCCCCGGAGGGCGTGTCCTACGCTATTATCCTGAGCAACCTGCTTGTGCCCATGATTGAGAAGGTCACCCTTCCCAAGGCATTTGGAAAGGAGGGGAAGAAGGCATGAACAAAGGAATTATTCGGGATGCGTTTCTTCTGTTTATTATCACGCTGATTGCAGGCTTCTGCCTCGGCGCGGTGCATGAGATTACTCTTGAGCCCATCGCCCAGGCTCAGCTGGCTTCTGCCACCGCCACCTACCAGGAGGTATATCCGGAGGCGGCGTCCTTTGAGACCACGGACGAGCTCACTGCGGCTGTGGCTGCGGCCCCCGAGGCTCTGGCTGGACAGGACTTTGGAAATGTTTCCGTTGACGCGGCCCAGGAGGCCCTGGACGGAAGCGGCAATGTGATCGGCTACCTGATCAACGCCACCTCCAACGACGGCTACAACGGCACCATCCAGATTTCCGTGGGCATTACCAATGAGGGAGCTCTCACGGGCATCGGCTTCCTCACTCTGGCGGAGACTCCCGGCCTTGGCATGAAGGCGGACGAGCCGGACTTCAAGGGCCAGTTTACGGGAAAGACCGCGGATATTTTTGAGGTTACCAAGACGGCTCCCTCCGCTGACAACCAGATTCAGGCCATCAGCGGCGCCACCTTTACCTCAAGCGCGGTGACAGGTGCAGCCAACGCGGCGGTTTACTTTGTGCAGAACTGCATTACACAGTAGGAGGCGGAAGAGATGAATAAATATTTTGAACGGATTTATAATGGCATCTGGAAAGAGAATCCTATCTTCGTTCAGATGCTGGGTCTCTGCCCCACTCTGGCTGTTACCACATCAGCCACCAACGGCGTGGGCATGGGACTTTCCACAACAGCGGTTCTGGTGGCGGCCAATGTGCTGATCGCAGCCCTGCGGAACGTGATTCCCGAGGGCGTGCGCCTTCCCGGAGAGATTGTAGTGGTTGCCTCCCTGGTAACCGTGGTGGATATGCTGATGGAGGGCTTTACTCCGGCCCTGTACAGCGCTCTGGGAATCTATATTCCCCTGATCGTTGTAAACTGTATCATCCTTGGACGGGCGGAGGCCTATGCCATGAAGAATGGTCCCCTGCTCTCCGCAATGGACGGCATCGGCATGGGACTGGGCTTCACCATCGCCCTGGTGTGCATCGGATCCCTGCGTGAGATCCTGGGCGCCGGAACGATCTTCGGCATCAAGGTTACGCCTGCCGGCTTTGAGCCTATCTCTATTTTCATCCTGGCTCCCGGCGCGTTCTTCGTGCTCTCCATCCTGACGGCTCTTCAGAACAAGCTGAAGGCGCCCTGCGCCACCAACGGCTCTGTTAAGAAGAAAAAGAAATCCACGGCCTGCAGCGGCGACTGCTTAAGCTGCCCGAGCCACAATGCGGATAAGGAATAGGAGGGAGAATTAGATGAAAGAATTACTTATTATAGCCATAAGCTCCGCTCTTGTGAGCAACGTGGTGTTAAGCCAGTTCCTTGGCATCTGCTCCTTCGTAGGTGTTTCCAAGAAGGTGGAGACAGCGGCCGGCATGGGCGGCGCCGTTATCTTCGTTATCACCATCGCCTCCATTGTGGCCAGCCTGATTTACGATTTCGTGCTGGCGCCTCTGGGGCTGGATTATCTGAAAACCATCGTATTTATCCTGGTTATCGCTGCCCTGGTGCAGATCGTGGAGATGTTCCTCCACAAGTGCATGGAGTCCCTGTACAACGCCCTGGGCGTATATCTGCCCCTGATCACCACCAACTGCGCGGTGCTGGGCGTGGCTCTGACCAATGTGCAGAACGGCTACGGCTTTGCCCAGAGCGTGGTGAACGGCGTGGGTACCTCTGTGGGTTATACGATCTCTATCATTCTGCTGGCCGGTATCCGGGAGCGGATTGAGGGAAATGACATTCCCTACAGCTTCCAGGGATCTCCCATCGTGCTTGTAACCGCAGGATTAATGGCAATCGCATTTTTCGGATTTTCCGGATTGCTGTAGAAGGAGGAGACGAAAATGAATGTTACGGCGATTATTATTGCGGCTGTTGTCATAGCGGCCACGGGTATTATTGTAGGTATTGGCCTGGGACTTTTCGGTGAGAAGTTCAAGGTTGAGGTAGATGAGAAGGAGCAGGCTATCCGGGATGAGCTTCCGGGAAATAACTGCGGCGGCTGCGGCTTCGCAGGCTGCGACGCTCTGGCAAAGGCCATCGCGGCCGGTCAGGCCCCGGCAAATGCCTGCCCGGTAGGCGGTGCTCCTGTAGGTGAGAAGATTGCCGCCATCCTGGGCGTTGCCGCCGAGGCGGGACAGAAGAAGGTTGCCTTTGTGCGCTGCAAGGGAAACTGCGAGAGCGCCAAGGTGCAGTATACATACAGCGGCATCGAGGACTGCCGGATGGCGACTGTGGTTCCGGGCTCCGGCGCAAAGGCCTGCAGCGTGGGCTGTATGGGACTTGGATCCTGCGTGAAGGCCTGCGCCTTTGACGCCATCCATGTGGTGGACGGCGTGGCCGTGGTGGACGAGGAGAAGTGCGTGGCCTGCGGCAAGTGCGTGGCTGCATGTCCCAACAGCCTGATTGAGCTGGTGCCCTATGAGTCCAAGCATCGGGTGCAGTGCTCCAACCACGCCAAGGGCAAGGACGTGAAGGCGGTCTGCTCTGCGGGATGTATCGGCTGTACGCTGTGCACCAGACAGTGTGAGTTTGATGCCATCCACATGGACAACAACCTGGCGGTCATTGACTACGAGAAGTGCACGAACTGCGGCAAGTGCGCGGAGAAGTGCCCGGTGAAGGTGATTTTGTAGAGGCATGTGCTGCGGGATGCCCTGTTAATTTCTTTTCATTTCGAAAACGGAATATAGGACGATTCAGAAGATCAGAGAATGTGCCACTGAGAGATCGGTGGCACATTTTTTTTGTAAGAAATAAGTAAAATAAGTAAGGTAAACTTAGGTTGTGACCCAATCAGGATAAATGATATGATTATAATAGAATTAGTTGACAAGGAACCTTCAGACCGTATAGAAGGTGATGCGCTATGAAGGCTGTCAGAATTGAACGGTTGGGATTTGATGGACCGCTTCCGGAGGGCTATGAATACGTTGGTGAAGTAAAGAAAGCAGACAATAAACATGAGCCTGTCTCTGACTGGAACGGAAGTCGGGTTGAAGAAGGACAGAGGATATACGCTAAAGACACAGCTGTAATTTATGTGGAGTATGAGTCCGGATATGCGGAATTTGCGGTATCAGAGACGGAAGCAGAATAGAGCCGATACGCTGCTGCGAGCTCCTTGGCGATTTCAAGCATAAAGACTTTGGGACTTATAACACTGACAGCAAAACCAATGGCATATATATCGAATGGAATGATACGGAGTATTATATAGAGTTTCTGGGAGATGCTGCTGACGAAGCAGTAGGAAGGTATTATCCGGCATTTTATTATTTTTATCCGGAAGCTTTTTTCAGGCCGCTTAACCGGGCTGATATCATCGGCATGACAGAGAAAGATATCAGGCTTCTCAGAAACCAGTTCTATGCCGCTCATGGCCGCAGCTTCAGTGATGAAGGACTTCAGGAGTATTTTGAAGAGCAGAGGTGGTATGTGCCGGAGGAGGGAGAGCCTGAGTCAGAATTTACGAACTTAGAAGAACGAAATATTGAGTTCTTGAGCTCCATAGAAAGGGAGCTTTCAAAATCTGCTCCATCGACGATAGATGATACCATGGAGCTATTTACAATTTATGATGATCAAAATGTTCTACTGCCTGAGGAGGTAGAGTTACTTAACAGCTATAGTATCGAGCCATTTACGAAGGAAGGGCTTCAGGTACTGAATGAAGCCTATTCCAAGACAGCCTTTGAGCTCTCCTATTTTAAGCCTGTTTATGAAGGGGACATCTATGTACGAAAGGGCGCACGGGAAGAGTATGTAAATTATTTCCCTTTGATACCGTCAGATGAGTCAGGTGCCCTGAGGGATATTGCACCTGAGGACGGTCAGGATACGCCTTTCAGTGGCAATCTGCCGGCATTTGATCACAATGGCTATCTTCGCGGACTTTATTTTGCCGGGGATTGAACTGAGAAAATCTATGCCTATCATAATCAGAAAAGCAATGCTGGAGTTTAGGCGGCGGCCGTTACCTTCGGGTAAATTACAACAATAAAGATGAGGCGGTGAGTACAGGTATCTTATAAAGGACCCTGCGCTGCCGCCGGTAGATATGTGATTTTTGCATTACTTTAAAGGAGGCCTATGTATGGAGCCGCTATTTTCTTTTGAGACGGATTACGATATGAATACCTTTATATCTATGGCTCGGGCACTTAGAAAGACTGTCCGGAAAAAACGCAGCAAAAGAAGTCATATCTTTGGGGTGGGAGTGGTCGTTCTTGGCATGGCGTCTGTATTTTTATGGGGACCTAAGGTACTGACCATAGCAGCAATTGCAGTTATCATTTTGGTGCTCCTTTTTGAGGATAGGTTAAATGCCTGGGTCGCGATGAAGCGTATGCTAAGCGGCATGGAAAAGGCAAAGTCGGATTTTTATGAGGACAGATATGTGTCTGCTACGGATATCGGCACTACAGAATGGCACTTTGATAAGATAAAAGCTATAGTTGAGGATCAGGACTACTTCATATTTCTTTTCAGCGTGAGCCATACACAGGCTTATGATAAAAGGAAAATGAACGGTGGAATGGAGGGCGACTTCAGGGGCTTTATAGAGGAAAAGACAGGTATCAAAGTACAGAGGATATAGACCTTATGCTAAGTGGACATGCCCATGGAGGGCAGGTCAGACTGCCATTTGTCGGAGGTCTGATCGCGCAGGGGCAGGGCATTTCAGTGAAAAACGTAATTTATAAAGGAGGCGGGCGCATGAGAAGATATCAGAGGATAGCTGCCGCGGTGGCCGCGATAGCAGTGTTTTCTTGTGGGTGCGGGGGAATGGGCAGCAATAAAGCTGCAGACGGCGCGGAGGCCGCGGCAGTGGAGCCTGCCGGTATCCCGGCCGGCGACTACGAGTCCTGGGAAGAGCTTCTCGCTGAAAATGATATCCGCGCAGAGTTTGCGGAGAGTCTTTCGCACTTTGCATTCAACAGCGCTAGCGCAGTGCTTTCGGCGGAAGAGGGCAATGCTGTATTCAGCCCTCTGAGCCTTTACTATGCCCTGTCCATACTGGGCACAGGGGCTTCGGGACAGACGGAGGCGGAGATACTCGGGGCTCTCGGAGTCAGTGACAAGGCAGAGCTTGCGGATCAGTGCGCAAGGCTCTATCGCAGATATGCTTATACGGAGGAGATGGAGGGCGCGAGAGCCGAAGAATATGGGGAGGAGGTTCCGCAAAGCTCCATAAAGCTTGCGGATTCCTTATGGATATCCGACGATATCTCCCTTGAGCCAGGGTATCAGGAAGTCTGCGCGGAGGATTTTTATACTTCATCCTATCATGTGGATTTTAAAGCTCAGGAGACCGCAGAGAAGATAGGCGCGTGGATATCGGAGCAGACAGAGGGGGTTCTTGCTCCTGAGATGGAGCTTTCACCGGACACGGTGCTTGCTATCATAAATACGCTGTATTTCTATGGAGGGTGGCAGGACAGATTCAGTGAAGCTCTTACGGAAGAAGACGCTTTCACGCGGGGAGATGGTTCGGAAGTGACCGTACCGTTTATGAACAGAACAGACACAATGAAGCAGTTCATAAAGGAGGAGGGATATACGCTCTCGGCGCTGGATACCAATAATGGCTGCGAAGTGCTGTTCCTGCTCCCGGATGCGGGTACCGATATCGATGCGTTTACCGGCGACGGTGACAGGCTTAGAGAGATATTTGCGGAAACGGATGATAAATGGAAAACCGGAGAAGTGATCTGGAAGATACCGAAGTTTTCCTTTGGAAGCAGCTTTGACCTTGAGGAAGCACTCAAGTCCATGGGCATGGAGCGTATGTTTGACAGCCTGAGCGCAGAGTTTGCCGGTATGTCGCAGGATCCGCTCTATGTGGACAGGACAATACAGGAAGCCCATATCGGGGTGGATGAAGAAGGCGTGGAAGGAGCTGCCTATACCATGATCTCTATGACAGAAAGCGGCGCCTGGATTATGGAGGATCCGGAGAGAGCGGAGATGATACTTGACCGCCCGTTCCTGTTTGCGGTCCATGATTATGCCAATGATGTCTGGCTGTTCCTCGGCGTGTGCGAGGATCCTTCTGCTGCGTAAAAATTATATACCCGCAGGGTACCCCATAATACAGTCTCCTGCGGGGCAGGCGCGCTGACGCGCAAATAGGTATACCCGCGGGGCATCCCGCAACACATGCCCCTGCGGGGCGGGTGCGCTTCGCGCAAAAAGGTATACTCGCAGGTCTTGCGGAGGCACTTTCTTTCTGTTACAATATATGCATCAGCAGTAGTCTGACTGTTGAACAAATTCAATGAATCATTCATTGCGCCTGGCGCGCCAGGCATCCTGGCTGGATTTCAACAGCCGATGTACCCTTTACAAGGAAAATGAACTTTAGTACAATTAAAGGAGAAAGTGCCTATGGGGAAAGAACGGGGGATGAAAAAAGCGGCCCGTGGCAGGAGGACGCGGGAAAACCGCTGCAGGGAAACATGCCGCAGTGCGGACGGCCGCAGAGCAAACCGGAAGTATAAGGACCGGCTGTTTATCCGGATTTTCGAGGACAGGGAGGACTTGCTCCGCCTT